>JBBSOS010000052.1:0-11046 GCA_038259505.1 Candidatus Limnocylindrales bacterium
GCTCCACCGGCGGCGCCTGGACCAGGGCGCAGAACGTGCCCGACTCGATGCCGCGCTGAGCGCCCGACCTGGCGCCGCGGCCAGCGTCCGACCTGGCGCCGCGGCAAGCGGCCGACCGATGGCTGCCGGCGTCCCGGATCATCCGGCGAAGCGGTCGTGAGCGGCCTCGACCCTATGGCCGCCGAGTTGGCGGCGTGGGGCAAGGTCGCGGTCATCGAGGCCCGTGGACGCCGATCCGGGCGCATCATCGAGACCCCGGTGGGGTTCATCGAGGAAGCCGATGGCAGCCTGCTCGTGGCCGCGTCGGATCCCCATACCGCCTGGGCCCTCAATCTCGTCGCTGACCCGCGGTGCCGGGTGACCATCGGCGACCGTACGGGCGCCTATCTGGCCGAACCACTCGACGCGGCGAGTCAGGCATCGGTCGTCGCCCGTCTCATCCTGCGCTATGGCACCCCAGCCGAACGATTGGGCGCCGGTCCCGCTTTCCGGCTCCGACCGAACGCGCGGGTACCCGCGACCGCGTAGACTCTGCACAGCGATACCAGACTTGGCGCCTCTCGGCCGGCGCCCGCGCCCCGGCGCGCACCCAGCAGCATCCGGCATGACCCTGGACCGAGCCCCCCGGGTGGGTCATGCGCCCACGGAGCATCTGCCTTGTCCTTCGACGATCTGGGGCTCAGCCCCGAGATCCTGCGAGCCGTCCACGAGGAGGGCTACACCATTCCCACCCCCGTCCAGGAACAATCGATCCCCATCGTGCTGGCAGGTCATGACCTCATGGGCCGTGCGCAGACCGGCACCGGCAAGACCGCCGCGTTCGCCCTGCCCATCCTCCACCGGCTGAAGGCCCAGGCCAACAGCAGCTTCTCGCCTGCCCGTCATCCAGTCCGCTGCCTGGTGGTGACGCCCACTCGCGAGCTCGCGGTCCAGGTCGAACGAAGCTTCCAGGCATACGGACGGCACCTGCCACTGCGCACCACGGTCGTCTATGGGGGTGTCCCGATGGGCCCCCAGGAGAAGGCCCTGCTGGGTGGCATCGAGGTCCTCGTCGCCACGCCGGGTCGCCTGCTCGATCACGCCAACAGTCGGACCGTGAACCTCGGCCAGGTCGAGGTGCTCGTGCTCGACGAGGCAGACCGGATGCTCGACATGGGCTTCATCGAGGACATCCGCAAGATCATCGCGCTGGTCCCTGACCGGCGCCAGAACCTGATGTTCAGCGCCACGTTCGACCCCGAGGTGCGAGCCTTGGCCCGCACCCTGCTGCACGACCCGATGCAGGTGGACATCGAGCCCAAGGTGTCGTCCGCCGAATCGGTCGAGCAGGTCGTGTACCTCGTCGATGCCGACCACAAGCGGGAACTCCTGGCGCATCTGGTGCGTAGCCGCGACCTGCGCCAGGTCCTGGTGTTCACGCGCACCAAGCACATGGCCGCGCGGCTCGCATCCTGGCTGGACCGGGTGGGTGTCGATTCCACGGCCATCCACGGCGACCGGAGCCAGAACGACCGCGAGAAGGCATTGGAGCAGTTCAAGTCGGGCGACGTACGCGTGCTCGTGGCGACCGACGTCGCTGCCCGTGGGCTGGATATCGAGGGGCTGCCGCAGGTCGTCAACTTCGAGCTCCCCTACCACGCCCAGGACTACGTCCACCGGATCGGTCGAACCGGTCGCGCGGGCATGACCGGACACGCCATCTCGCTGGTGTCGCTCGAGGAGGAAGACCAGCTCAAGTCCATCAACCGATTGCTCAAGCGAGACCTGCCGATGCGTCAGGTGCGTGGCTTCGAGCTCGATCCGCGCGCCGCCGCTGCGCCCCGGGCACCCCGCGGCGCGTCGCCCGCTCGCGGCGGTCGGACACGCTCGACGGGTGCCGGGAGCCACGATCGGGCAGCCGCACGATAGCTCTCGAACAGATCGGAGTCGCCGTCGACCAGCATGTTGCCACCAGGTCGATGGCGCCGCGTTCGCCAGCCACGGAATAGATCAGTTCGTGGCCGGCCTCGGTGCCCATCCACGGGAGAGCGGCGGCGCCCGCGGCCAGCAGCGCGGGGATGGACGGCGCCCGCGGCCAGCATCGTTCCGGCCGATCATGCACCGGAGGGATGCGAGGCCGGGTGGTTGACACCTGTTCCGGACGATCATGCACGGAGACGGTGAGCTGGCGGGAAATGGGGGCGATTCGACGCTGCACGATCAGCTGTCCGGTCCGCCGTAGCGTGATGCGAGTGTCGACGGGGCACTTGAGCAACCCGCAGTCTCTGGATGAATGACTGGCACGAACATTGATCGCAGCGCCCAGAGTCCTTGCCAGAGTGCGACGGCCGTGACTCGCGGGCAGAAGTCACCCGCTGGAGCGTCGGTCGGGACTCGGACGTGACGCCTCGGCCCCCGGAGCGCGGTCCGGACTCGGCCATGACGCCTCGGCCCCCTGAGCGTCACGCTTCGGCTCGTGGGTCCTACGCCTCGGTCGACTCCGCATAGGCACGGACCCGGATACTCCGCTCCAGTTCATCGTACATCTCGAGCAGATGTCGACGGAGTTGGACGTCGCCGGGATCCAGGTCGTCGAGGAGCTGGCGCGAGCGATCGAGGACCGCTGACTCGCCCCAGGCGGCGGGGTACAGGGCGCCCAGGTAGGCACGTGCGAAGCCGAGGTCACGGTCGCGGTACACACGCGGGACCTCGTCGAAGAACGGAGCACGGAACGGCAGCAGCAGCGCTCGCTGGTGGTGCCACTGGAAGCCCGCGAGCGCTGCCCGGGTGAGATAGTCCGAGCCATAGCCCTCGCCATGGATGCGCCGCCATGCCTCGGTCTTCACGGCCTCGTCAGGGCGCGCGACCAGGGCGCGGATGTGCTGGCGCTGGCCGCGATCGGATGGATCCCGGGCGGCCTCCATCTCGACTCGCTCGTCCGCCCCGGGCATGCCCTGCGCGGCGCTGCGGACCGCCAACTGCCAGCGCATGTCCTGGTCGATGGGCATCTCCCGCAACGGCCCGACACCGTCCGCCATGTCGAGGAGCGTCGCGAGGTCGTCGGGCGATGAGACGGCCGCGATGGCCAGGCGCAGCCACAGTCGGACGTCATCGTCCGTGCCACCCCTGCCAAGGACCTCCGACGCGGTCGCCACCAGGGCGTGGTTCTCGGCCGCCCGCAGGCGCTCTGGCACGTAGCGGCGAAGCGCGAGGAGCGCGTCGTCGAGGATGGAGTCCAGTATCGATGGGTCCGGCTCGGCGGGCGCTTCGTCGCGGATCATCGCCAGGTACGCCGTTGACGACAGTCGGGCATCCCGGACCATGTCCCAGAGCGCCGACCACGAGAGCTGACGCAGCAACGGATCATCGAGCTCGGCAAGACGCTCGCGCGCAAAGGCGAGTGACCGCTCGTCGAGGACCACTTTGGCGTAATCGTGGTCACCGTGGTTGGGGAACACGAAGGCGGGCGCCGGCAGGCCGACCACGGCAGACACCTCGGTGACCGCGCCGTCGATGGTCACCCGATGGGTCGTGACCGCGTCACCGCCGAGCGCAGGCTCCACGAGAGCGATGGTCATGGCATGGGGCCGCAGCGTCGGATGCTCGGGCGGTGCCGTCTGGTGCAGCGTCATGCCCGTGAGGCGGCCGTGCGCAGCCGTCCAGCGGGTCTCGATGGTATTGAGCGATGCGGTCCCGATCCAGAGCCTGGCCCATTCCCGCAGGTCCGTGCCTGCGGCGCTGCCCAGTGCCTCGAGGAAGTCGTCCAGGGAAGCGTTGCCCCAGGCGTGTCGCCGGAAGTAGCTGCGCACCCCGTCACGGAACCGGTCGCGGCCGATGGTCGCGACCAACTGCTTGAGGACCGAGGCTCCCTTCTCGTAGGTGATGCCGTCGAAGCCCAGCTCGGCCTCGTCGGTATCCGCGACCACCGAGGCGATGGGATGTGTCGTCACCAACTGGTCATCGCGATAGGCCTGCGGCTTGAGGGTGCCGTTGAACTGACGCCACGCAGCGGAGAACCGGGTGGCCTCGTCGAGCGCCAGGAATGACAGGTAGGTGGCGAACGACTCGTTGAGCCACAGGTCGTCCCACCAGCGCATCGTGACCAGGTCGCCGAACCACATGTGGGCGAGTTCATGGAGCACCACCTCCGCACGCGTCAATCGCTCGGGCTCCGTGGGTGGGTCGCGGAACAGGAAGCTGTCGTGGAACGTGACGGCGCCGACGTTCTCCATGGCGCCGGCGTTGAACTCGGGCACGAACAACTGGTCGTACTTGTCGAATGGATATGGCTGATCGAACAGCTCTTCATAGAACCCGAAGCCCTGGCGGGTGACCTCGAACAGTTCGGCCGCCTCCCGCTCCACGAGTCGGGCCATCGACCGGCGGGCGTACAGACCGAGCGCCAACCCGTCGCGCTCCTCGTGGATGGCGTGCCAGTGGCCCGCCACGAGTGGCAGCAGGTAGGTGCTGAAGCGTGCCGTCCGCGCGAACCGATGGCGGCGCCGACCGTCGGGCAGGCCGGTCACCGTGGCTCGCGAGGCGCTCACGACCACCCAGTCCGCCGGTGCATCGACGGTCAACTGGTACGTGCCCTTGATGTCCGGCTGGTCGAAGCACGGGAACATCCGGTGGGCGTCGAACGGCTGGAAGTTGGAATAGACGTACTCCGTCCCATCCTCGGGATCCACGAACCGATGGAAGCCGTCGCCCGTCAGGTCGTAGGCGTTCCGATAGTCGACCTCCACCACGGCTGGACCGTCGGCGAGGTCGGCGGGCAGCACGATCCGATGCCCGTCGCTCGCCCCGTCGAGCGTCCGTCCGTCGAGGGTCACGAATGGCTCACCACCAGTGGCATCGAGCCAGATGCGCGAGGCGCCGGGCAGCACCTGGAATGTGATCGTGGCTCGGCCCGCGTACCCCGGCGAGCCCGCCACAAGGTCCAGGGTGAGGTCGTAGTGCACATCGCGGACGCGTGCCTGGCGACCGATCGCCTCATCGCGGGTCAACACGTCGCGTGCGGGACCAGAGACCGGGATGACGGACATGACCGGACAGCTCCTCCGTACGTTCGGCACGGCTGCCCCGGTCGCCGTGAGATCGGCCGCCAAGGCTACCCCACCGTAGCCTGACTGTCACGGTACCGGTGGCGTGCCCAGCCAACGGTCACGCCCGGCCTGTGTCACGCTTGCGCCATGTCGTCTCCCCGGTCTGCCGTCGCCCTGATCCGTTCCCTCGACCTGCTGCCGGATGGCCCCATCGTCTGGGGTCAGGCGCTCCCCAGCAGGTCACCCGGCATCTTCCTCGTGGAGGTCCCTGCAAGGACCGACGTGGCGCCCACGGACATCGTGGCCGTGCGTGAGTGGCTGGAGCGCGTGCCGGGGCTCAGGGTCGACGGGGAACGACCCACGGCCAGCCAGCTGATGGCCCGTCTCGAGGCGTTCTGGATCCCCCAGCAGACCGTCGTCTACGTCGGCCGGACCAGCAAGTCCCTGGGTGCACGAGTGTCCTCGCTGCTGCACACACCCCTGGGCGACCGGAAGCCTCACCCGGGGGGACATTGGCTGTGGACGCTCCGGGACCTCGCGAAGCTGCGGATCTGGTGGGCGGAGACGGCCGCACCCGAGGAATACGAGGACGGCCTCGCGAACGCCATCGCCGCAGATGTCGATGCGGAAGCGGCTGCCGACCTGACCGCCTACGGACCCATCCTGCCCTGGGCGAACCTGACATCCGCGACCGGCGAGCCCAAGCGTACCGGCGTCACCGGCGCACAGTTGGCGGAGGGTGAGGCGCCGGCCGTGGCACCCAAACCGACGATGCCCGTGGCCCGGACGCCCAGCCGTCGGGCCAGCCCCACTCGGACGACCACGTCGCGGAGCACGACGGGCAGGAACGTGCTGGTGTCGCCGTCACGCGTGGCGCCCACCATGGTCACGGCCGCAGGTCTCGCCGCGCTCAAGGTGGAACTCCAGGAGCTGACCACGGTCAAGCGCCCGGAGGTCATCCTGCGGGTCAAGAGCGCCCGTGAGCTGGGCGACCTGCGCGAGAACGCCGACTACGAAGCCGCCCGCAACGAGCAGTCATTCCTCGAGGGACGCATCCGCGACCTGGAACAGATGATCAAGACGGCGGTGGTGATCCAGACCGTGGACGCCTCGAGCATCTCGCTCGGGTCCCGGGTGGTCGTCGACGCTGAGGGATCGCGCGTCACGCTCCACATCGTCGGATCTGCGGAGGCGGACCCGGCGAACGGTCGCATCTCCGATGCGTCGCCCGTGGGCAAGGCGCTCCTCGGACATCGCGCCGGGGACGAGGTCGTCATCCGGACGCCCGGCAACGACATCCATTACCGGGTCATCGAGGTCGCGGCCGACTGACGACCAGCGGCCGATGGGCGCGATCGACCCGGCGCCCATCACGCCCACGGCTCACGCGTACCGGAGCTCGGAGACCTCCTCCTCGGGGGCGACCCGAGCACAGGTCGGACAGAACCAGCGCGCCTCGACCGGCGTGCCGCACGGCTCATGGCGCACCGGCTGGCTCGCCGTCGACCTCCCGTCGTCAGCCCGGTCCTCATGTGCCATACCCCAGGAAGCCAGCAGGCGGAGCACGCCCGCGAGTTCCACGCCATCGGCAGTAAGCCGGTAGCGGACCCGCAGCGGGCGGCGGGAATAGGGTTCCCTCACCACCACGCCGGCGCGCTCCAGGCGGCGCAACCGGTCGATGAGGATGTTGGGCGCGATCCCGGGCAGCCGTTCGCCGAGTTCACTGAATCGTCGGTCGCCATCCAGCAGCGCCTCCACCAGCAGCAGTGACCAACGGTCGCCCACCCTGGACAGCGCGCTCTCGAGGGGCGAGCCGGCAGCCGGACGAGCCTCGGCGCTGGACGACGGAGTGGTGACCATTCGACAGCAGATGGTAGACGTGTCGACGTCCGGGTCGTCGGGGTCGACGTCCGGGTCGTTGGGGATGGCCCGCGTCGACGCGTTCCTCGCGTTGGTAGTAGATTGCAATCTGCAAGTCACCACAGCGCGAGGGCAGCGTCATAGCAGGTCTGGACGAACTGACGGGGATCATCGAGGGCATCGCGGGCTCGGTCGTACCAAGCGTCGTCCGACTGGGTGGTTGGCGCGGCGCACATGGCGTGGTCATCGGCGAGGGCCAGGTGTTGACCAATGCGCACAACACCCATCGGGGTGCCCTCACGGCTGACTTTGCGGACGGCCGAACGGCGGAGGCCATCATCCTGGGTCTCGATGGCGACGGGGATATCGCCGTGCTGGGGGTCGACACGGCCGGCGCCCCGGCCCTCCCCTGGACCGACGGAGGACCGCTCACCATGGGCAGTCCCGTGTTCGCGGTGACGCGCACGGGCACCGGACCACGGGTGACCGTCGGTCTCGTCTCCGCGGTCGCCCGACCGTTCCGGGGACCCCGGGGGCGTCGCATCGCGGGTTCCCTCGAGCATACGGCTCCGATGGCACGGGGCAGCTCGGGCAGTCCGCTCGTCGACGCCGCGGGGCGTCTCGTGGGCATCAACACCAATCGGCTCGAAGGGGGCCTCTACCTCGCGCTGCCCACGGACGCGGCCCTCCGTGAGCGCTGCACGGCTCTCGCCCGTGGCGAGTCCGGCGACACGCCGCGGCTGGGCATCGGCATCGCACCCGCTTGGGCAGCGCGGCGGATGCGGCGCGCTGTGGGTCTGCCGGAGCAGGACGGCCTGCTGGTCAGGGAGGTGGCTGACGATGGCAATGCCGCCCGGGCGGGCATCGCGACCGGCGACCTCATCGTCGCCGCCGCGGGATCGCCGCTGGCGGATGCGGACGACCTCATCGACACGCTGGCGACGACCACCGGATCGGTCGAGCTGACCGTCGTCCGCGGCACGGATGAGCGAGTCGTGGTCGTGGACCTCATCCCGGACGCGGGGTGAGGGCGGCGCGCACCTCCGCGCCGGACGTCAGGGCGCCGAACTCGGCATGGGCACCAGGCTCGGAGCCGCGGTCGGCGGGGAGGGTGGCCTGGCACTGGTGAGCACCTTGACGGCCCGCTGGAGCTGCGTGTCGAGGCTCTGACGGAACTCCTTGCGCGTCTGCTCTGCGAGTTCGCTGGGAGCCGTCGGCACGCCCTCGGCGGGCAGCGCGACCTCGATATCGGGCGAGATGCCCACGTCGAAGATCCCCTCGCCGTCTGGTGTCAGCCATTCGATGATGCCCAGCAGGATGGCCGAACCGTCCGAGAGCGGGAACAGGTTGAGCACGGTGCCGGTGCCGAACGTCCGCTGCCCGATCACCTGCGCCCGATCGTTGTCCCGCAGTGCGGCGGCCAGGATCTCCGATGAGCTGGCACTGCCGTAGTCGGTGAGCACGACCAGGGGCAGGTCGGGTGCGATCGGGTCACCAAGCGCCGGAATCACCGTCTCCTGGGCCGTGCGATCATGCTGTCGATACACGGTCGCTCCCTGGGGCAGGAACATGCTGGCGATGGCAACGGCCTGGTCCACGAGCCCGCCCGGGTCGCCACGGAGATCGAGCACCACACTTGTGGCGCCCTGGTCGATGGCATCGGCCAGGGCCGCCCGGAACGCATCCGCCACGCCCTGGGAGAACTGGGCCAGGCGGATGTCAGCGATCTTCGTGCCCGGTACGAAGGCCCAGGTCACCTGGGGCACATCGATGTCGGCGCGCACGATGGGCACGACGGCCGTGCTGCCGTCCCGGTGGGTGATGCCCAGGGTGACCGTGGTACCGGCCTCGCCACGGACCTCCTCGATGACCTCGCTCACGGTCGATCGCTCGGTCGGACGGCCGTCGACGCTCGTGATGAGATCACCCGCGCGGAGCCCCGCCGCATCCGCCGGCGAGCCATCGAACACCGAGATGATGAGGGGAACGCCCGAACGGGCATCGACCATGACACCGATGCCGCTGATGCGGCCGGTGAGCTGATCCGACTGGGCGCGAACCTCGTCGGGCGTCAGGAACGCCGTGTGGCCGGTGTCCCCGAGCGCGTCGACCATGCCCCGGATGGCACCCCATGTGAGGTTCTGGTCACCGAGCCTGGTCGGATCCACGTATCGATCCTGGACCAGTCGGAGTGCCTCCCAGAAGACCCCGAAGTCCTCGGGTGCGTTGTCGGGTACCGCATCCCGGGGACCGCCAGGAGCGTGGCTCACGGCAGGTGATGGGTCGGCAGCAGCGACCGGCCCGCCGGACGCGATGCCGCCCTGGCCAACCACGAGACCGGCCAGGAACACGAGCACCAGCAGGCCTGTCGCCAGCAACGGCCCGAAGCGTCCACGGCCGCCCTCGTCGTGGGTCGCGGGTCTCGGCAGCCGATCGACCGGCACCGGGCCGGGATGTGGCACCCGCCGGGGGTGAGGCGCGGGCCCGGGATGTGGTGCATGCGACAGTGGGTCGGGGACGACGCCCACTGCAGGATGGTCAGGATACATGTGCTCTCCGGGCTGGGACGACGTCGACATCATGGGGCCTCGGCTCGTGATGCGTCCGTGGCTCACCCGGATGCGCCGACCGGGTACCACATGCCCACCGTGAGTGACACGCAAGGTGGCACGCCCATGGGGGAATCTGCGTCTATCGGCCGCGATCGGGGGCCAATGAGGTACACGCCATGACCAGCTTCGGATGTCCCTGGTGCGACCATGCGGTCGATCTGTCAGTGGACTGGTTCAGCATGGACGCGGCGACCTGTCCCGCGTGTCAGACCAGGGTCGAGTTCGGGGCCGCACCGCCATTGGTACGGTCCACCCAGGTCGTGGACGGGGAGCTACCAGTCGCGGCGTGAGTCAGACGAGCGTGGGCGCCTGCGCTGTCGCTTCCGCCATCAGCCGAGCGTAGCCGGGCTTGATGGTGCCGTTGATGAGCCGCAGACGTTCGTCGAAGGACAGGAAGGAACTCTTCATGGCATTCAGGGTCAGCCACTGGAGCTCATCGAGTCCGAAGCCGAAGGTCCGTGCCAGCAGCTCCAGCTCGGAGCTGAGGGTGACACCGCTCATCAAGCGGTTGTCGGTGTTGACCGTGATGCGGAACCGCAGCCGTCGGAGCAGATCGACGGGATGCTTCGCGATCGAGGCTACCGCGCCGGTATGGATGTTGGACGTGGGGCACATCTCGAGCGGGACGCGGCGATCGCGGATGTACGCCGCAAGTCGCCCCAGCGAGTACCTGCCGTCGGGGCCTACGTCGATGTCGTCCACGATGCGCACGCCGTGACCGAGTCGCTCGGCGCCGCACCATTGGAGCGCCTCCCAGATGGAGGGCAGGCCGAAGGCCTCGCCGGCATGGATGGTCACGTGGAAGTCGGCGCGATGGATCAACTGGAACGCATCGAGATGGCGGCTGGGCGGGAAGCCCGCCTCCGGACCTGCGATGTCGAACCCCACCACGCCGTCGTCCCGATAGCGGACCGCCAGCTCGGCGATCTCCACCGAGCGCGCGAACTGACGCATCGCGGTCACGATGGCGCGGATCGTGATGGGCTGTCCCGAGGACGCCGCGGCAGCCGCCCCGCGCCGGAAGCCACCCAGCCATGCGTCCATGACCTCATCGAGGCTCAACCCCGCCTGGGTCGACAGCTCGGGCGCGTAGCGGACCTCCGCATAGACCACGCCGTCCTCGGCCAGGTCCTGGGCACATTCCGCGGCCACCCGCTCGATCGCGGCCGGGGTCTGCAGCACCCCCACGGTGTGCTCGAACCTCTCGAGATACTCGACGAGGCTCCGGTTCGCGGCGCCCTGCAGGAACCACTGGCCGAGGGCGATCGGGTCCTCGGTCGGCAGCGCTCCGTAACCCGCCTCCCGAGCGAGGTCGATGACCGTCCCTGGACGAAGACCACCGTCGAGATGGTCATGGAGCAACACCTTGGGGGCTGCGCGAACGGTCTGGGGTGCCGGGACCACACTGAGGGGCATGGCCGATAGGGTACGTCCCCGGCGCTCGCTCGGTAGGCCCGGGCGTTCGACCGCGGATACCGGGTGACAGACCCGACGTCGGGGAGTATCCTCCGCCGCGGAGCCGGCGCATCCGTGCCGGGAGAGGAAGGCCC
>JBBSOS010000053.1:0-11010 GCA_038259505.1 Candidatus Limnocylindrales bacterium
CCTCCTGTGCCTCCTGGCGCATGCGTCGCCGGCTGACCAACCGACCCCGGTCCCGATGGCCGATGAAGATGTTCTCGGCAACGCTCAGGTCCGGGAAGATCATCGGCTCCTGGTAGATGGCCGCGACCCCCAGCCGCTGGGCGTCCTGGGCCGAGGCGACCCGGACCGGCCGTCCATCGAGCAGGATCTGGCCGGTGTCGGGCTGCTGGACGCCGGTCATGATCTTGATGAGCGTCGACTTGCCGGCCCCGTTCTCACCCAGGAGCGCGTGGATCTCGCCGCCCTGGAGCGAGATGGAGACATCGCTCAGCGCCTGGGTCGACCCGAACGCGCGGGACACACCGCGCATCTCCAGCACCAGTCTCGCCGCCGGGTCCACCGCGTCGTCGGTGACGGGCGCCAGGGTCTCGAGCGTCATCAGGCTGCTGCGCCGGCAGCGATGCGTCCCGCCATGAGCCAGGCCATGGCCAGCACCGTGGCGTGGACGTTGGCACGCACGCTGTCGGGCATGATCGATGCGTCGATGACCCGAAGGCCGGTCACGCCCCGGACCCGGCCGTGCACGTCCACCACACCCATCGGGTCGCCGGCGCGACCCATGCGGCAACTGCTCGAGATGTGCTGGCCGGTCATCACGGTGCGCTCGATGTAGTCATCCAGGGCGGCGTCGCTGGCGATCTCGGCGTCGGTCGGCGCGACGCGGTGCGCCAGCATCCCGCGCAGCGGGCTGACCCGTCCCAGATCCATCGATCGATGGATCGCCTCGGCCAGGCGCAGCCGGTCGCGGGGTTCGGCCAGCAGTCGGAGGTCGATCGACGGGCGCACGTCGGGGTCGGCGGACGTCAGCCACAGGCGTCCAGCCGACAGTTGGAGGTTGTTGACGGCCTCGATGCGGAAGTCGACCGTGCCGGGCTCGGATCCGGGGACCACGGAGTTGGGGTACAGCATCATGTCGCCCCGCAGGTCCGAACCCTCCGCGGTGTAGCGGGCCGACAACTGGAGCCAGGGCACGTCCGCCCGGAGCCCGAGACCATCCCGGAGTCGCCATTGCGTCCAGACCTTGGGGTGATCCCGGACACCCGCCCCGACACCCGGCACGTCGGCCACGACGGGGATGCCCAAGGCCCGCAGGTCGGCGGCAGGGCCGATGCCGGCGAGGAGCAGCAGGTGCGGGCTGGCGACGGCGCCTGTCGCGAGGATGATCTCGTTGGCCTCGTACGTGGTCGAGCCACTGCCGTCGTCGGCCACCACTCCGGTCGCCCGCTGGTCCCGGATCAGCAAGCGGCGGACCAGGGTCCCGGGCACGATGGTGAGGTTGGGCCTGGATCGCACCTCGGGCGTGAGGAACGCGATGGCCGGGTTGATGCGCATCCCCTCGCCCTGGTTGAGGGGAAGTGTCCCGACACCCATCGCATCGGGCGCGTTGTGGTCCCCGGTGACGCCGTAGCCCAACTCCTGACACGCCTCGTGGAACGCGGCCTGGGTGCTGATCCAGGCGTCCTCCGGCCAATGGAAGATGGGCATCGCGCCGCTGCGCCCATGGTCGGCGTCGAGCCCGGTCGGATCCGCCTCGATCGCCCGGTATGCCGGGGCGACCTGGTCCCAGGCCCACTCCGGGCCGACCATCGCCGCCCAGGACTCGAAGTCCTCGGGCGCGCCCCGAAGGAAGATGGTGCCGTTGATGGCACCCGACCCGCCCATGACCCTGCCCCGGGGCACCGCGATGCGGGGTCCCGATGCCGAACCCGCTGCGTCGTACCCCCAATCGAGCGCCGCGAGCTGGTCCGCGAACTGGGCACCACCGTGGGCGAGCCTCACGAGGTCCGGCGCGACGGCAAGGTCGGGGTGGTCAGCGCCGGCCTCGAGCAGCGTCACCCGACGGGTCGGATCCTCCGAGAGTCGGGCCGCAAGGACGCACCCCGCGGAGCCGCCGCCCACGATCAGGCTGTCGATGCGAGCCGCCATCCAGCACAACCCTCAGACCTCGGCTCGCGTGACCCGCCTCCGGGCCAGCCGACCGTGCCGCATCCTAGCATCGCGCGGGTCCGGACCATGACCCTGCCGGGCGGGGCCTGGCGAGGCCACCGACGGGTTCCCGGCGATCAGTACTGGAACAGCAGCTCCCGGTACTTGGGCAGTGGCCACAGCTCGTCCGAGACCAGCGTCTCCAGCTTGTCGGCCACCTCACGCAATGCGTTCTGGGCCGGTATGACGTGGTCCACGAACGCCCGCGCCTCCTCGTGCACCGAGGCCGCCTCGTGGGCCTCGTGCTGGACCCGCTCGAGCGCCTCGATGGCCTCGACCAGGCCGTCGGCAAGGCCTGCGACCGTGCTCGCCACGCTCGCGATCCCCTTGGACGTGGAGGCGCCGGCGAGGATGCCCAGGTACTGTGCGGTCGCCGGCAGGATCATCGTCCGGGCCATCTCGAGGGCGCAACTGGCCTCGATGTTGCTGACCTTGACGTACCGCTCCCAGTTGATCTCGACCCGCGACGCCAGCTCCCGCTCGGACAGCACCTCGAACTTCGAGAACAGCGCCTTCGCCTTCCGGGTGGTCAGCACCGGCAGCGCGTCCACGGTCGTGCGGTTGTTGGGCAGCCCGCGCCGCTTCGCTTCTGCGTGCCACTCCGCGGAATAGCCGTTGCCCTCGAACAGCACCTGCTGGTTGGCAGCCACGATCGCGGACAGGATCCGGGTCAGTCCCGGGAAATCGCCCGGCTTGAGCGACTCAAGCTCGTCGGCGAGCTTCGAGAGGGAGTCAGCGACCGCGGTGTTGAGCACGGTCTGCGGCCAGTAGATGGGCGCGGATGAACCCACCGCCCGGAACTCGAACTTGTTGCCCGTGAACGCGAAGGGCGAGGTCCGGTTGCGGTCCGTGTCGTCCTTGCTGAGCACCGGCAGCGAGGTCACGCCGAGATTGGCAAGACCACCCTTCTTGGACCCCGAGGCCGCACCCTTGGCCAGTTGCTCCACGATGTCCACGAGCTGCGAGCCGAGGAAGACCGACATGATCGCCGGGGGTGCCTCGTTGGCGCCCAGGCGGTGGTCCTGGCCCGCGTCGGCGATGCTGGCCCGGAGCAGGTCGGCATGTTCGTTGACCGCCCGGATGACCGCCATGAGGAAGGCCAGGAACTGGGCGTTCGCATGCGGATCGGTGCCCGGGTCGAGGAGGTTCTCGCCCTCATCGGTGGCCATCGACCAGTTGTTGTGCTTGCCCGACCCGTTGATGCCCGCGAACGGCTTCTCGTGGATGAGGAACATCAGCCCGTGCTGCGTCGCGAGCCGGCGCATGAGGCTCATGACCACCATGTTGTGGTCCGACCCGACCGAGGTCGGCTCGTACACGGGCGCCATCTCGAACTGGCCCGGTGCGACCTCGTTGTGGCGCGTCTTGGCCGGGATGCCCAGCCGCCACAGTTCCCGATCCAGGTCCATCATGAACGCCAGGATCCGCTCCCGGATGGAGCCGAAGTACTGGTCCTCGAGTTCCTGTCCCTTGGGCGACGGGGCTCCGAACAGGGTGCGGCCGGTCAGCACCAGGTCGGGCCGCTGCTCCGCGAGACGCCGGTCAACCAGGAAATACTCCTGCTCCGGGCCGATGTTGGTGAACACCCGCGACGCGGTCGTGTTGCCGAACCAGCGCAGGACCCGCAGCGCCTGCTTGCCCAGCGCCTCCTGTGATCGCAGGAGTGGGATCTTGTGGTCGAGCGCCTCGCCGGTGTAGGAGACGAACGCGGTGGGGATGGTCAGGGTGGTGCCGTTCGGTTCGACCTGCAGGAAGATGGGGCTCGTGACATCCCAGGCGGTATAGCCACGCGCCTCGAAGGTCGCCCGGATGCCACCCGACGGGAACGAGCTCGCGTCAGGCTCCCCCTGGACCAGGGTCTTGCCGGAGAACTCGGCCAGGGTCCGCCCCTCGCCTGCCGGGCTCAGGAAGGAGTCGTGCTTCTCCGCGGTGGAGCCGGTCATGGGCACGAACCAGTGGGTGTAGTGCGTGGCACCACGCGCCATCGCCCACTCCTTGACGCCCTGGGCGACCGCATCGATGATCGCCGGATCGAACGGTTCGTGACCGTCGATGGTGCGCCGGAGCTTCCGGAACACGGGCTTGCCGAGGTACTCCTGCTGGGCATCCTCGCCAAAGACGTACTGGCCGTAGATCGCCTGGCCGGCGTGCTCGAGGTAGTCCTCTGTTGAGGCGACCTGCTGGGTCGCGATCGCCGCGATGGCCGATTGACGAGCGGTCATGTGTCTCCTGTCCTGGGGCGTCGGTTCCGGTACTGGGATCAGCGGGCACGGCGAAACGAGCGTGATCGGCGCCCAGTCTAGGACCGACCGCGGTTACAGCGAGGTGTCCCTTTGGGGATGGATGAGCGGCGGTCCGTCGAGGACATGGGTGGTGACCAGCAGGCTCTTGAGGTCGACCTCCAGCACCGACCGATCGGGCAGCTCCAGCCATCCCAGCTCGTCGGCGGGGATGCCGGCCGAGGCGATCACCACCTGCTGCGCATCGATGCGATACCAGAGCCGATAGTCGCGCTCGGTCTCGCCATCGGGCCCTGACCGGATCGTCGGTGCGTCCCACCAAGCGAGCGCAAGCAACGCGCCACCGGTGAGCAGGAGGCAGTTGAGGGCGATGAGGCTGGCCCGGCTCGTGATGGCCGCCGCGCTCTCCAGGAGCGCCCGGGGAGCCGGATGGGTCCGGAGTGAGGCACGGACCAGCGACAGGTAGCGCTCGCTGTCGGTGTCGCCCACCGGGGCCGGTCCGTCCGCCTCGGCGACGAGCGCGTCGAGGGTGGCCGTCGGCCAGGCATAGCCGTTGTGCTCGAAGCACAGGCCATCGGCCAGGAATGGATGGGTATTGGCCATCGTCAGCGGCATGCCCGGCGATGCCTGCCGGATGTGGAGCATCGCGGCTCTGGTCCGGGTCTGGCGGGTCACGTCCGCGAACGCGGGACTCGTGGCGGCAGGCACGGGTTCCTTGGTGACCTCGACGACCCCAGCCGAGTTCAGCCAGCCGATGCCCCAACCGTGGGAATGCTCCGCTGACAGGTCTGTGAAGCGCGGCAGTTCCTCGGCCAGGGAGAGGGCGAGCGGCACGGGATCGGCCGAGACGACACCCAGGAGACGGCACATGCTCGGACGATACCGGAGAGAGGGCCGTCGCGCGGTCAGTTGCGGGCGAGCGCGGTCAGTTGCCGGCGATCGGCTCCGGACCTGCGGCGCCCGCGAGGCCCCCGCCGCCCGGGGACAGGTCGTCCATCAGGCGTGAGAGCTCACGTGGGAGGTCGACGTACCGGTCGCCCAGCATCGCCAGCCGCAGCGTGTCGCTATCGAGCCGGATCCAGGCGCGTCGTCGAGGCAGGTAGAAGGTCATGACCAGTCCGCTGATGAGGCACAGGAACGCGATCCAGATGATGGGCGCGCCCGGGTCGTTCTTGATGACCATGCCGGTCCAGGCGCTGGAGCCATCCCATGTGATGGCATAGCCCTCGGTCAGGCCCGGGTCGGCGGTGCCACCGACCCCGATGAGCGCCCGGAACAGGGACGGCGCCGTCCCCGCGCCATCGGTCTGGGCGGCGCCCTGGAGCAGCAGCGCCGGCGTCCCGTCAGCGGTCCGGGTGAGCACTGCGAGGATGCCGACGTCCGATCCGGGGATGGTGCTGAAGCCGGATGGGAAGCCGCCGATCGTGTCATCGAGCAGCATCGGCCCCGTCCAGACCAGTTGGCCGGATGGATCGTAGATGGTCATGTCGACACTGGGGCCAAAGGTGTTCTGGTGGAACACGAACCCCTGGACCTCGAGCGGGTCGTTGACGCGGATGTCCTTGCGGGCGACTTGGACCCCGTTCTGGAACACGGACAGGTCGGTCACGTAGTCGGCCGGCTTGCCGTTCTGGAACACCGGGTTCCGGAAGCTGTTGACCCTGACCAGGAGGTTGTCCCGGGTGCCCACCGGCTGCACCGGGGCCGTCTGGCCCTCGCCCACGAACACGACGGTCTCGAAGCCGAATGTCACGGTCACCGCGCCGCCGACCAGGAACAGGATCAGGCCGAGGTGGGTCAGCAGCGTGGTCAGCTTGAAGTACTGGTTGCGATCGCCCTGGAGCCAGTGCGTCGCGCCGTCGGCACTCGTGGCGCGCCGGACCTTGAACCTGCGGTGTCGGAGCACCCCCGCGACATCGTCGGCGCTCAACCGGTTGTGCTCGACGACGACGCGCTCCGGCAGCCGCGGGTCGAAGAACGGCAGCGGCTGGTCCACGATGCCTGGCTGGACCGATCGCCAGAGGCGCGGCGTACGGTCAAGCGTGCAGCAGATGATGGCCACGACCAGGACGACCAGCACGCCCACGAACCAGACGGACGAGAAGATCCGGAAGAACCCGAGCGTGTCGAACAGGTCGACCATCGCGGGACCGATGCGGATCCCCAGGACCTGGTTGCCATCCCAGCGCGCGTGCATGTCGGCGAGCTGCCGGGCATAGCCGGCCGGATCGTGGAGCACCGAGGTCGGGAACTGTCGTACCAGCGATCCGATGAGGCCCGATACGACGATGGTGATGATGAGGATGACCGCGAAGCGAACGCTCGTGAGGGTCGCCCACGCTGCCCGTCCCAGGCGGGCGATCAGGTCGGTCGGCGAGTCGCGTTGGGCCTCGGTGAGCGTGGTGGTAGTGATGACGGATCCCCGATGGGTCGTGTCGGCGGTGTCAGACCGCCATGGTCGTGCGTGCCGCGTCCAGGGCCGGGTCGCCCAGGGCCGCGTCGCCCAGGGCCGCGTCGACGTCCACCAGCAGGTCCTCGATGTCTTCGAGGCCGACCGAGATCCGCACCATCCCCTGGAGGATGCCTGCTGCGTCCAGGTCCGCATCGCTCAGCTGGCGATGGGTGCTCGACGGTGGATGCACGATGATCGTCTGGATGCTGCCCAGGGACGCCGTCCGGGGCGGGATGCTGAGGTGGTCGATGAATGACGCCGCGCGGTCCCGGTCACCGAGGTCGACGGCCATCAGCCCGCCGCCGTTGCGCAACTGGCGTCGCGCGGTCTCCGCCTGAGGATGCGAATCGAGGCCCGGATAGACGACCCGGCCGGCGTCCGGTCTTGCCTCCAGATGCTTGGCCAGGATCTGGGCGCTCGATGCGTGCCGGTCCATCCGGACGTGGAGCGTCTCCATGCCCCGCAGCACGAGGAACGCCGCGAACGGCGCGATGATGCCGCCCGTCTCGATCTCCGTCTCGCGTACCCGGGCCATGAGTTCTGTTCGGCCGGCCACGGCACCCGCCAGCACGTCGGAGTGGCCGCCGACCCATTTCGTGGTGGACTCGACCACGAGGTCGGCGCCCGACTCGAGCGGCCGACAGAGGTATGGCGAGGCGAAGGTGTTGTCGACGATGACCAGCGCGCCATGCCGGTGAGCCCGTTCGCTGAGGTCAGAGATATCGGCGACGACGATGGTGGGATTGGCGATGGTCTCCAGGTACAGCACGCGGGTCGGTATCCGCAGCGCCGCCTCGACAGCCTCGGCATCGGTGGCGTCGACGTATGCCACCTCGACCCCGAAGCGGGCCAGCACCGAGGACATCAACGTCCGCGTACTGCCATACACCGCCTGCGTAGCGACCACCCGGTCGCCCGACCGCAGCTGCGAGAGCAGGGCGGCATGGATGGCGGCCATGCCGGAGGCGAACCCGAAGCCAGCCTCGGCGCCGTGCAGCTGTGCGAAGGCATCCGCCATGGCCGTGGCGGTGGGGTTGCCGGAGCGCGCGTAGGCGTAGCCCGCTCGACGGTCGGCGAGGATATCGCCGAGTTCGGCCGCATCGTCGGCCTCGAAGGTCACCGACTGGTAGATGGGCACCGAGTTGCCAGCCTGCAGCACGACGGGTGGGGTGCTCGCGGCCCGGATGGCACGCGTGCCGAAGCCGCGCGGCTGCTCGTCATGGCGGGACATGGCCGGAACTCTACACCGGCTCCCCGGGAGGGTCGTCAGGCACTCGAGTCTGCCTGTGGGTCCGCGTGCCTACCCGCTGGCCGGGTGATCGGACCGTAGAGACACCGTATCGGACCCTCGGGACCGGGCGCCCTGGTCACTTCGACCGCTCAACGCCTGATCTTCCCGTCGGGCGGGTCAGATGTCCACGCGGGGGCTCGTGTCGATGTCGCGGAGCCGCCCCGCCGGTCCGATCACCCGATGGCCGGGCAATCAGAACGGGCATGCCGGGGGAGCCGGCTGGGATCCTACTCCTGGACGCGTGTCCTGTCCTGGGTCCGCCGGACTCATCGCGTGCGTGTCGCCTTGTGGCATCGGACACACCAGCCAGCCGTTCGATGAGCCTCCACCGACGCTGCTCGGCGTCCGCCACGGCGCGAATGAGCGGGCCGGAACTGGCCCTACCTCATGAGCCTCTGCAAGGCGCCGATCGTCGAGACCACCTCGAAACCACCATGCCTTGAGCCGATCCGAAGGTGGTGCCGGTTCTGGCTGACGATGAGGCGGAGTCGTTCGTCGTCGAACGACACCGCGCTGAAGCCAGACTGGACCACGGCGTCAGCGAGCCGCGGCATCCACGTGTCTCCCGCGTCGCCGTTGGCGAAGGCCAGGTGATCCGCTCGTTCGGGGACCAACTCCATGTACATCACCAACCCGAGGAGCGGTCCATATCGTGCCGCGATCTGGACCTGGTCCCATCCCAGTCGGCGGCCAAGCACGTCTGCCAACTCCTGGCGCGCCTCCGCGCACGACAGGAGTTGACCGATGCCGGCCGCCACGGCTCCCAGAAGTCGAGTGGCCGACCCACGTCTGTCCCGCGACAATGCATCGGTCACCAGAACGCTCGTATTCCAGGATCAGGAGCGGTCGAGCCTCAGGCACTCTCGGCGACGGGGGCCTCGAGACCATCTATGATGGCCCGGCGCTCCTCGTCGCTCATCTCCCTGACGGGTGGGCGCGGTCGAGCCAGGGCCCTGGCACCGTCGAGGACGCTCGCGGGGATCCGCCGGTGGCCACCCGGTGTGACCTCGGCAGTCAGCCATCCCTTGTCGATCCAGTCGCGGACCGTCTGGTCGCTGACGCCGATCGCATCGGCCACGACCCCGACGGTGACGTAGGTCGGAGCAAGCACTTTCTCGAGGGCGGCAGCCAGCCGTGGCGCGCTGCTCCGGAGTCCGGGGAGCGCTTCCCTGATCGCCTCCACATCCCGAGTGGTCAGGTTCTTCAACGGTGTGACCATGGCTGCCCCATCCTACGAACTGCGCTGCAAGAGCATCCTACTGAAAACCCAAGAATGTCAAGTACCTGTACCCACGTCCCGGGATGCCGTCGATCGGACGACCACCGCCATCGACGGCGACCCTGCCCTGATCGGCGATGGACACTGGGAGCCGTACGCAGTGGCGGACCTCCGCGACTCGGCGGTCGTAGCGGCCACGCGAACGACGGCGATCGGCGAGGGTGGGGCGGTGTCGGCTCCCCCGACATTCATGATCACGCTTGTCCAGGATGACCTGTGGTCAGCGACGGCTACGGACCTTCCTGCATGGGTTCGCCGGCGACGGAATGGTCGCCGACGAACCCGCTGTACCTGGTCGGCGTCGACGGTCGGCAGACGACGCGCACGCCCCTCCTGTTCCCGAGCTCTGCTCCAACGACCTGGACACGCATCCCGATGCCGTTGGGCTCGCCCGATGGCCGGCTCGTCGCGGGCGGATCCGACTTCATCCCGGACAGTGACGATGGTCACACCGAGTCCGTCGTCTGGACCGGGTCCCCGCCGTCTGAGCGAGAACATCAGGGTCGCGCATGTCTCCCCGTGGGTCTGCGTGCCTACCCGCTGGCCGGGTGATCGGACCGGGGCGACCTGGCATCGGACCGCGGGGGACCGGGCTCCCTGGTCAGTTCGACCGCTCAACGCCTGATCTTCTCTCTGGGCGGGTCAGCGCATGCTCTGCCCGTCGGGCGGGCCAGGTGTCCACGCAGGGGACCCGACCGACGTCGCAGGGGCGCCCGCCGGTCCGATCACCCGATGGGCGGGTACGCAGGACGGGCGCTTGGTGGTCGGGCGCGCGCCGAACGGCGGGGAAGGCCGTGCGCCGAACGGCGGTCACCGCCGTTTGGTGGGCCGAGGTGTCGTGACACGTGCCTGGTCGGGAACGTCGCTCTCGACCTTGAGGGCCACCATCCGCCGCGGAACCGGCGGGGCGGATGTGCCAGGGGGCGCCACCGGAGGGCCTAGGTGCGCCGGAGGTGGAACGGCCTGGGTCTCCGTCTCCCAGGGAGCGCGCTCGACTCGGACGACGCGCGGCGAGCGTGCCCGTGTCGAGGGTACGCTGCGGCGCTCGGTATCCGCCAGGCGGACCGGTTCCGTTTCGCCCCCGGTCGGGGGTATCGAGATCGTTGCCGGGGGCCGCTCCTCCCGGTCGGCGGTCGGCGGTGGCACCGGTTCCCGGGCAGCTGACACGGGCTCCTGAGGGGCCAGAGGCACCGGGTCCGGCACTTGGTCCGGCACCGGCGCTGGCTCGGGCACGGGCTCCGGTGGCATCGAACGGTCGTCGCCCAGCGGTTGGCGTCCGGGCGTCCCCATCCTGGTGGCCACCCGTTCGGTGCGGGTCGTGTAGCCCACGATCCGATCCTTGCCGCTCCGCTTGGCTTCGTACAGGGCCGCGTCGACGGCCGTCATCAGTTCCTCGACCGTGCCGCCGTCATCCGGATAGGCGACCAGGCCGATGGACACAGACGTGTGCACCGAGCGCTCGTTGACCCGGATCGAGAGTGCCCCGACATCCCGGCGCAGCTTCTCCGCGACCACGAAGCCACCGTTTGCGTCGGTATCGGGCAGCAGGATGACGAACTCGTCGCCGCCGTATCGGGCGGGGGTGTCGGTCGTGCGAACACTGCGCTGGATGACCTCGGTGATGGCCTGGAGCAATCGGTCACCGTAGTGATGGCCGAAGGTGTCGTTGACCGGCTTCAGGCCATCGAGGTCGAGCATCAGCAACGAGAAGCCACGACCCGCG
>JBBSOS010000054.1:0-10993 GCA_038259505.1 Candidatus Limnocylindrales bacterium
CACCGAGATGGCGATGGTGCCGGAGACCACCCACAGGGTCTGGGCGATGATCCAGAGCGCCGCGACCATCGCCACCACGGCGAGGATCCGCCAAACCAGGGCGGTCACATTCGACAGCCATTCGGGGACGATGGACGGCCCATCGGCCATCAGGTCATGGATCCGTGGCTGGTCGGCAGGGGCCCCATCGACCATCGCGTCCCCATGCCTCCTCGTGGTTCGTGTCGCAGCGTGCGTCCATCGGCTCGTGCCCGCCAGCCTGGGCCGTGTGTCCGGTCGGACCATCGTAGCGAGCCCGACTCGCGACGTTCGGCCCTGACTGTCTGTGAATCGCCCTCGCTGGCTGCGCGCGGCCGGGTATGCAGGCTCGGCCGAAGGGCAAGTACAAGGGCTTGTCGCCGGGCGCGCGGAGGCCTATCCTGCTCATTGCCACCCGTGGCACCGTCGCCGCCGTGCCCAGGCGAAGATGCCCGACCACGCCACGAGGGAGCCGCGTGCGCACGTCGCGACCGTCGACGCCGATCGCCACTACTGTCCCATCGTCGGCCCGCGCCCCGAGACGTGGCGCCCGGATCGTGGTCCTGCTCGCGATCGCGGCGTCACTGCTCGGGGCGCCAACGCTCTCGGGGCCGGCGCGCGCCGATGACATCGCCGACCGCATCGCGGCTGCCCGTGCCCGCCAGACTGATCTTCGCGCCTCGGTCGCACGACAGGACCAGATCCTGGGCGGCCTGCAGCGTGATGCGGCGCAGGCACGCGATGCGCTCACCGCAACGGGACACCAGTTGGACGGCATCGGCGACGACCTCGTCGCGCTGCGCAAGGACATCGCGACGGCCACGGCCGCACTGGCCAGGGTCCGTGCCCGTCGTGACTCGCTCCAGCATGAGCTGGGACAGTTGGATCGCACGCTGGATCTGCTGGAGCAGGAGATCGCCCAGGGAGCGGCCGATCTCGCGGATCGCCGTCGCGCGCTCGGTCAGCGGCTCGCAGATGCGTACCGGGAGCAGCACACGAGCCTGCTGGAGCAGGTCATCGACTCGGGGTCGTTCTCGGATGTCGTGTCGGACACCTCGGCCTACCTGGCCTACAGCGACCAGGACGCCCAGATGGCCACGCAGATCGCCCAGGACCAGGCCGACCTGGACTCGCTCCGGGCTGTCAATGCCGCGACGCGATACCGCACGGACCAGTTGCGGCGGGCGGCGCAGGATGCCGCGGTCGATCTCCGCGCCCAGAAGCAGAAGCTGGCGACGGCCAAGGCCAAGGCACTTGCCCTGGAGCGGAAGGTCAAGGCCAAGCAGCGCGAACAGTTGCGACGAGCGCACCAGATCGCCGCCAACCAGCAGCAGGCCCGGGCCATCGCCCAGGAGCACGCCCAGGCACAGAAGCAACTGGATCGACGCATCGCCGGGCTCGTCCGCGCTGCCGAGCGCCGAGCGGCCCGTGAGCAACGAGCTCGAGCCGCGGCTGCTGCGGCAGCCGCACGACGACATGCGACGCAGCAACGGATCGCGTCCGTGCCGCAGGGCAACGGGCGGTTGGAGTGGCCGGCCGCTGGATACGTGACCCAGGAGTACGGCTGCACGGGCTTCTACCTGGAGCCTCGGCGGGGGAGTTGTGCGCACTTCCACGACGGCATCGATATCGCTGGCGCCACGGGAACCCTCATCCACGCGGCAGACGATGGCGTGGTCGCGTTCGTGGGCTGGAACCCATACGACAACGACCCCGCGTACGTCGTCGTCATCGGCCACAGCGGTGGCTTCTCCACGACGTATGCACATCTCCTCCCGCGACGGGTGGTCCACGCCGGTCAGTCGGTCCGCCGCGGTCAGGTCATCGGCTACATGGGCTCCACCGGCAACTCGACCGGGTCGCACCTCCATTGGGAGGTCCGCCGCAATGGCCGCACCGTCAACGGCCGCCTCTACAGCTGATCGCGGCAGACGACGCTGCTGATCGCGCCAGCCCGACGCGCATCGCGATACGGCCACCAACGACCATCACCAGCGCAGCCTGCCGCGCGAGGCGGCTGCTGTCACGATGGTGTCGATGACCGACCAGCAGACCTCGCCGCCACCCAGCCCGTCCTCATCCCCGTCCCCATCCCGTCTTCCCGGTATCGGCGCTTGGCCCTATGCGGGCGGTGTCACGTTCCGGGTCTGGGCTCCCAACGCGACGAGCGTGTCGGTCACGGGCACGTTCGATGACTGGGATGCCACCCGACATCCGCTCGCAGCCGAGGATCGCGGCACCTGGTCGGTCGACGTGCCCGGCGCTGCTGACGGCGATGAGTACCGGTTCCTGGTCCGGAACGGCGACCGTGAGATGTGGCGCATCGACCCCCGGGCTCGCCGCCTGACCAACTCGGTCGGCAATGCCATCGTGTACGACCCCGGTCGCTTCGACTGGGCCGGCCAGGAGTTCGGGCAACCGCACTGGAACGACCTGGTCATCTATGAGCTGCACGTGGGCACGTTCAGCGAGGGCATGCACGGCCGGCCGGGGACCCTCGAGGGCGTCCGCCGCCGGTTGCCGTACCTGCGCGAGCTGGGCATCGGGGCCATCCAGTTGATGCCTCCGTTCGAATTCGCCGGCGACCGGTCGTGGGGCTACAACCCAGCCTTCCCGTTCGCGGTCGAGAGCACCTACGGAGGACCGGACGAGCTCAAGGAGCTGGTCAAGGCGGCCCATTCGATGGGCATCGCGGTGATCCTCGATGTCGTCTACAACCATCTCGGTCCATCCGACCTGGACCTGTGGCAGCTCGATGGCTGGTCGCAGGACGACAAGGGCGGCATCTACTTCTACCAGGACGAGCGCGCATCGACGCCCTGGGGTGAGACGCGCCCGGACTATGGTCGCGCCGAGGTGCGGGAGTTCCTGCGTGACGGGGCGCTCCAGTGGCTCGACGAGTTCCGGGTCGACGGCCTGCGCTGGGACGCGACGTCGTACATCTCCAGCATCACGGGCGGCGGCCACCGCGCCGCGGACGTCATCGAGGACGGCTGGCAACTGATGGCGGCCATCACCAGCGAACTCGCCGACCGCTACCCTGGCCGGCTGCTCATCGCGGAGGATCTCAAGGCGGACCCCGCTGTGACCCGGCCACCTGATGAGGGTGGCGCGGGCTTTGGTGCCCAGTGGGACGGCGGCTTCGTGTTCGCGGTCCGCGCGGCCCTCACAGCCACATCGGACCAGGATCGCGACATCCGGGCGGTCGCAGCGGCCATCGCGGTGGATCCCGCCGACGCGTTCCGGCGGGTCATCTACACCGAGTCACATGACGAGGACGCCAACGGCAGCTCCCGGGTACCCGAGGAGATCTGGCCGGGCTATGCGGACAGTTGGGCGTCCAAGAAGCGTGCCACCCTCGGATCGGCACTCGTGCTCACGAGCCCCGGCATCCCGATGCTGTTCCAGGGACAGGAGCTCATCGAGGGATCGTGGTTCACGGATGAGGAGCCGATGGACTGGGACCTTCGCCACCAGCACCGGGGTCTCCTGCGATTGCACCGGGATCTGGTCCGTCTCCGACGCAATGTGGACGACGCGACCCGGGGACTGCGAGGCGCCAACGTCAGGGTCCATCACATCGACGAGGACTCCAGGGTCGTCGCCTTCCACCGTTGGGAGAGCGGCGGCCCTTGCGACGATGTGGTCGTCCTGGCCAGCTTCTCGGCCGATCCGCATGAGGGCTATCGGATCGGCGTCCCCCGAGCGGGGTTGTGGCGCGTCCGGTTCAACTCCGACTGGGACGGGTATGACGCCGACTTTGACACCGTGCACGCTCACGATGCGGCATCGGACGCCGATGCCTACGACGGCATGGACCACAGCATCTCGGTCGGTCTCGGTCCCTACAGCGTGGTGATCCTCTCGCAGGACGACTGAACCGAACCACGGCGTTGCGTCCGTGAGCCGGGATCACGCGGGGCCGGGACACAGGACCGGGGCAGGACCAACGTCCCCCTCGGGTCATGGCTCGTGAGTGGTAGTATCGTTTCCGGCCGAACCTCATCGGAGGACGGGGGACCCACCCTCATTCGGGGCGAATCGCGGACCACCGCGAGGGCTATTTCCGTAGCAGCCCAGCCCGACAGCTGACCTCGTAGGCCCAGGACGGACTTGCTTGAGGTTCGTTGTGGGCATCATCGGGGCGGCCGCAGCCTTCCCAGGAGCACCGGCGTTGCGACGCAACGTGCTCCTCGACCTGATCTCTCTTATCGGCGTGGGTGTCACGGCGTCCGTGGTCCTGTCGCTGCTGCCGGGTGTGGCGCGCATCCAGGGCCTGGACCCCGTGGGGATCGCGCTCCTCGCGTCGGCACCATTCGCGGCCAACCTGCTGGGGCTGTTCTCCAACCGCCTGGGTCCCCGGACACCGCGGGGCATGAGCCTGTTCCGGGCGGGCGGCGCGCTGATGCTCGTGGTCATGCTGATGCTGCCCATCCCGTTCGTGATGGCGGCACTGGCGACGGGCTACTGGATCTCCATCGCGTTCGCGAACCCGCTCCAGCAACGCATGTGGGGCGCCATGTATCCCGCCGCGGAACGTGGTCGACTCATCGGCATCGTGAGCACGGGCAAGGCAGCCGCCGCGGGCATGGCGGTGCTGGTCGGTGGCATCCTCGCCGACCGCATCGGGGGCATGGTCGTGGTCGCGTTCGCGGGCATGGTCGGTGCCCTGTGCGCCATGGCGGCCAGCCGGATCCAGGTGCCGCTCGATCCCGACTCACCGAGATACTCCGCTCGAGATTCGTGGGCTGCGTTCCGGCGCCGGCCCGCGCTCCGGCGTGTCGCGGCCGCGCAGGCCTTCTACGGCGGTGGCCTCATCGCCGCGGGACCGTTGTATGCCCTCGTCCAGGTCGATCGCCTGTCGCTCTCGATGGCAGAGATCGGGGTCATCGGCATCCTGGCCGCGGTGGCGACGACGTTGTCCTGCCTCGCGTGGGGGTCGATGGCCGACCGGCGGGGCTCGATCCCGGTCATGCGCATCGGGTCGGCGCTCGGCTTCGTGTCCATCGTGCTCTACGCCGTGGCACCCTCGGTCATCTACCTGTGGGTGGCCGCGATCATCGTGGGCGTGGCCAATGCCGCCATCGATATGGGCCTGGCGTCGGTCATCTCGGAGCATGTGCCCCAGGATGAGCGTGGCGCCGCCGTGGCCGGTCTCAACGCACTCACCGGTGCGCGTGGCATCTTCGTCCCGTTCGCGGCCAGCATCGTCGTCCAGGCGGGCTGGCTGGACCTGACCCAGACACTGCTGGTGTGCGCGGGCGCCACCGGTATCGGCACCTGGATGTACCTGCGACTGACACCAAGCGGAACGCCGCGGCCGCTGCGATCGTTCGTGCCGTCACTGCCGCCGTTGGGCATCGACCGTGGTCTGCGCCGCGCCAGGGCACTCGTCGTGGGCGTCGCCGGCAACCTGTAGGCTCGGCGTATGCCCGGACGAGGCGCCATCGTGGCCGTCTTCGCGACCCACGCGTTCATCACCACGAGCGTTGGTGCCCGGATGCCTGCCATCCGGGACCAGACCGGGCTCGATGCACCGAGTCTCGGGCTTGCGCTCGGCTGCTACGCCGTGGCGCTGCTGCTGGGTACCCGGATCGCCGGGCCCGTCGTCGCGCGGTACGGCACCCGTGACCTGCTCCGGGCGGGTCTCCCGGTGCTGTGCCTGAGCCTCATCCCGGTGGGGCTCGCGTCCGACCTCGTGACACTCGCGATATCACTCCTGGTCATGGGTCTGTTGAGCGGCGGCCTGGACGTGGTCATGAACGCGTACGCCGTGGAGCTCGAGACACGACTCGGCCGGCCGATCCTGTCCGGGGTCCATGCGGCGTGGAGCGCGGGCATGCTCCTCGCGGCGGGTCTGGCGGCGGCGGCGGTGTTGCTGGAGCTGCAGCCACTGGCCCATTTCGTGGCCCTGTCGCTCGCGCTCGCGATGCTGAGCCCGTTCGCCATAGCGCATCTCGAGGCGATGCGACCGGCGCTCGCGATCCACCAGTCGGACCAGCGCGTGGGCCGCCGCCTGTTGCTGGTGCCCATCCTCACGCTCGGCGGTATCGGGTTCGCGTCGTTCGTGACCGAGGGCTCGATCATCGATTGGGGCACCATCTACCTCCAGGACGTGGGCAGGGCGGCGCCGACCATCGCGGTCCTGGCCTACCTCGCCAACGCACTGGGCATGCTCACGTCGCGGCTCATCGGTGACCGGCTGGTGACCGTCACGGGTCCTGTGGCGCTCGTGCGCTGGGCGGGTGTGTCGTTGGCCATCGCGCTCGTCTGCGTGATCGCACGGCCGGATCCCCTCGTGGGGTTCCTGGCATACGCGGCGATCGGCTTCGCGAACGGACCCATCTTCCCGACCGCGCTGAGCGCGGCCGGCAACCGGGGTGCCGGCCAGACCATGGTCGTCGGCTGGGTGGTCAGCCTGTCGTATCTGGGGTCGGTCGCGGGACCGCTCACCATCGGCCTCGTCGCCGGCACGGCGGGGCTCCGCTGGGCGTTCCTGGTACCCACGGCACTCGCGCTCGCGGTCGCCCTGCTGGCGCCGTTCGTCCGAGGGGCGACACGTGGTCCGCGCCCGTCATCGGTCACGGCCCTGGAGATGCCCCCGGTCTGAGGCTCCGGCCATCGTCCAGCTAGGGTTAGTCGTCCCGTTCGCGCGGCGCGCGGACCACCATCACCGGCACGACCGCTCGTCGGACGACGTCATCGGTGACGCTGCCCATGAGCATCCGGCCGACGCCGGATCTGCCACTACTGCCGATGACGATGACATCCGCACCTTCCGAGGTCGCGGCGGCAAGGATGGCGTCGGCGGGCTCACCCTCCCACACCAGGGGGGTCGCCTCGAGACCCCATTCCACGGCATGGTCGACGATGTCGTTCGCCCGGTCATTGGCGTCGACGACCTCCTGGTCGTCACGGTCGGACTCGGGACCGGAGTCGTCGGCATCCTCGGCGCGCGACCGTCCCTCCGGGACCACCGACAGCACCAGCAGTCGCCCCGTGGTGTCGTGCGCCAGGTCCAGGGCGGCCTCCACGGCCGCGTCGCTGTCATCGCTGCCGTCGGTGGCGACCAGGATCGTCCCGAAGCGTGTCATGGCCTGCCTCTCTCCCCCGGCCGGATGTCCATCGCAGGAGGCCCTCCATCCTGCCACCTCCGGCCAAGCCGTGGGTGGCACCGCCCGTCGCCGTGGGTGGCACCGCCCGTCGCCGTGGGTGGCACCGCCCGTCGCCCGCGAGCGACTACCATCGGCGGGGATCGACCACGGTGCCCGGGGACGTCGATCGATCACCCAACCTGCGGAGGACCGACCGGAACGTGCCCGAGCTGCCCCTGTCCCGACCCCGGCTACCGCGTCCGGTTCGATTGCGGTCAGCGCGCGCGCCCGTCCAGCAGCCCGCGACCCCGGCCGTTCGACGGGACGTCGTGCTGGGCGATGGGCTTCGCTGGATCGACATCCCGCGACCGACGAGCGCCGACGGCGAGTGGTTGCGAGCCGAGTTCGGCTTCCACCAGCTGGACATGGAGGACGTCTTCTCCCACAACCAGCGACCCAAGCTGGACACGTACGACGACTACCTGTTCCTGGTGATGCAGTTCCCGGTCTTCGAGAAGGCCCGCAAGCGCCTGATCGCCGTCGAGCTGGACCTGTTCGTCGGCCCCGACTACCTCGTCACCCTGCCGAGCCATGACCTGCCACCCGTCCAGGCCCTGTTCGAACGGTTCGGCGAACGCGACGACCTGCGTCACCAGGTCTTCTCGAAGGGCTCCGGCTATCTCCTGTACCGGATCGTCGACGCCTGCGTCGACGCCTCGTTCCCGATGCTCCGCAAGATGGGCCTCAAGCTGGATCAGCTCGAGGACGACATCTTCGAGGAGCGCCGGACGTCCGAGATCGTCCGTGACATCAACGACCTCAAGCAGGAGATCATCAGTTTCCGGCGCATCACGCGGCCGCAGCGCGCCGTGCTGGGTGACCTGGAGAAGACCAAGCAACGCTATCTCGCCGAGGAGATGGAGATCTACTTCGACGACATCTCCGATGCCGCCGAGCGGATCTGGGACATCCTGGACAACTACAAGGAGGTCATCGACTCGCTCGAATCGACGAATGAATCGGTGCTCACGCATCGCCTGAACGACTCCATCCGCATCCTGACGGCATTCAGCGTGATGTTGCTGCCGCTGACGCTCATCGCGTCGGTGTATGGCATGAACGTCCACCTGCCGCTGGAGGAGGCTGGGCCGGGCGCGTTCTGGCTGCTCATCGGTGTCATGGCGCTCGTGCTCGTGGTCATGCTCGGCTACTTCCGGCGCCGGGGCTGGCTGTGATGGCGAGCCGGTTCGGCCGACGCCGCTTCCTGGCGGCCAGCGCCACTGTGGTCGCCGCGGCGGCCGCGCCCTGGTCCAGGACGGCCGCGCAGGCCCCCAGCGACGCCACGCTGCCGATGCCCTCCGGCGCATCCGCGCCACCCGGTGGGTTGCGCTTGCTGACATCGTCCGACCACTGGGATCCAGGCGTCCTGACCGCGCTTGCCGCCGATGCTGGTATCGATGTCCGGGTGACGCCCCTGACCGACGACGCGAGCGCCTATGCCGCGGTCCGGGGCGGGTCGTCCATGGCTGACCTGGTGACGGGCGACGGGGGCTGGGTCCACGCGTACGACGAGGCCGGCCTGATCGATGCCATCGACCTGTCCCTCGTGTCAGTCGCCCAGGAGCTCTATGCCGAGGCCCGGACCCTCGACCTGATCCAGACCCCCGGGGGCGTGCTCGGCTACCCCTGGAGCTGGTCGCCGTTCCAGGTGGCCTACGACCCCGCGCGGGTCACGAAGGCGCCGGACTCCTGGGAGGTGCTCCTGGATGTGCGCAGCCGGGGTCGCGTGGTCATCGAGACGCAACGCATGGACCTGGTGCTGTGCGCGGCGCGCGCCATCGCGGCCGTCGACCCGCTGGACATGACCGACGCCGAGCTTGCCTCGACCGCGGACTGGCTCACGCGTCTCCGGCCGAACATCCGCCGGATCGTCCGCCAGCGGAGTGACGCCATCGATGCCCTGGCGTCCGGCGAATGCACGCTGGCCATCACCAGCCTGGGGGCGCCCGACCTGGTCAAGGACGCTGGTGGTCCGGATCTCGTGGCGTTCGTGCCGAATGAGGGGACCATCGGCTCCATCGAGGTGGAGATGATGCTCGCGAGCGCGCCCAATGTGGCGCGCATACCGGCCTACCTCGACGCTGCCGCATCCGCCGAGGCGTCGGCCGCCGCGTTCCTGCGTGATGGCCGGCCGCTGTACAACGAACGCGCTTACCGGCTCCTCGTGGATGCCGGCCACGGCGCCCGTGCCGACCGGTACCTGTATGACCGCCCGGAGGTTGCCCTGGACATGACGCTCACCGGCCCATCGACGCGACCCGAGGCGTATCTCGCGGCCGCGGACATCGTGTTCGCCGACCGATGATGGGGGTGGCCGCCACCTCGTGGGGCAAGGGACGCGTGGACCTGTTCTGGACCGGCGCCGATGGCGCCATCTGGACACGCCATTGGGATCTGGGTGGCTGGTCGGCGGACCAGTCCCTGGGCGGGACGCCCGCGTCGTCGCCCGCCGCGGTCAGCTGGGGCGTTGGCCAGATGGAGCTGTTCGCGATCTTTACCGATGGCCAGCTGTGGGATCGGTACTGGGACGGCGCAGATTGGCATCCATGGGAATCCCTCGGCGGTGAGCTGGCCATCGACGGAGCCCCGAGCTGCTCGAGCTGGGGACCGGAGCGTCTGGATGTGATGGCCTGCGGCACGGACGGGCGGATCTGGCACCGATGGTGGGACGGTCCGCGTTGGGTCGACTGGGAACAGCTGCCGGCCGGCAGCGCACCCATCCCGGGGGCTGGCTGACGCGCAACGCCGCCGTCTCGAGCGTCGCCGAACGCGCGCTCGACGCCCACGGGCAGGTCCGCCCGGGTACCCTGTTGCCGGACCGCCCGCCCCACGGGTGGCCACGGGGTACGGTTCGGGAAGGAGCTCCATGAAGCGACGGGTGTTCGCAGGCGCGGCTATGTCCCTGCTGCTGGCCGCGATGCTGGTGCCGGCCGCGACCAGCGCAGCCGACCCCCAGCGGTTCGGATCGGTGAACGTCAAGCGCGCCCACCCTGGGCTCAAGGACGCCCTCTCGTTCCAGAACGGCAACCGCAGCGTCAATGTCGCCGTGCAACTCTCCGGACAGCCGGTCACCGTGCAGCAGGGCCTCCTCGAGGCGTCCGGCACGACCATGACAACAGGCCGCAAGCAGGCGATCAGGCGCACCCTGGGCAACCGCCAGCGGGTCACCGCCGTCCGACTCCGGGGGCTTGGCGCGAAGATCCAGTACAGCTATACCGATGTCTTCAACGGTTTTCGCATCACGGTCAAGGCCAAGCAGATCGCCCGGATCGGCCGCCTGCCGAATGTCCAGGCTGTGCTCACGGTCCCGCGACACACTCTGGACAACACCAATACCGTGCGCTACCTGGGTGCCGACACGACCTGGGGGCAGACCGGCAAGACCGGCAAGGGCGTGACCATCGCCATCATCGATACGGGCATCAACTACTACCACTACGACTTCGCGGGCAAGGGCAACGCCGCCTGGAAGGCCGATGACCCCACCAAGCGCGAGAAGGGCACGTTCCCGACCAGGAAGGTCGTCGGGGGCTGGGACTTCGTGGGTGACAGCTACGACGCGGACACCCAACCGGTGCCGCATCCTGACCCCGACCCGCTCGACTGCAAGGCGAAGGATGCCGAATCGGTCCAGCACGGGACCCACGTGGCCGGCACGGCAGCGGGGACCGGCGTGACCGCGTCAGGCAAGACCTACACTGGCTCCTACAAGAGCAACACGCTCGCCGATACCGACTTCCGCATCGGCCCGGGTGTCGCACCACAGGCCAGGTTGCTCGCCTATCGCGTGTTCGGCTGCTCCGGGTCCACGGATGTGGTCG
>JBBSOS010000055.1:0-10653 GCA_038259505.1 Candidatus Limnocylindrales bacterium
ATCATGACCTCGTTCCGAGGCGTGCCGCATGCGGTCATGGTCACGCTGTTCTTCCTGCCCGCGGTCATCCCCAATATCGCGGTCATTATCCTGTGGAAGCAGATGTACCGGGTCGACTACGGGCTGATGGATGTGGTCGCAGTCACCCTCGGCGCGCAACCACTGCCCTGGTTGACGGACGGCACGTGGGCGCTGTTGTCCATCGTGATCCTGACCGTCTGGAAGTTCGCGGGGTACGGCGCTGTCATCTTCATGGCGGGACTCAACGAGGTCCCCGATGAGTTGTATGAGGCGGCAGAACTGGACGGTGCGGGCAAGGTGCGCCAGACCTGGTCCATCAGTCTGCCCCTCCTACGGCCGCTCCTCCTGGTCCAGATCGTCGCGAGTGTCATCACCCTCGTCCAGTTCTTCGATCCGTTCTATGCGCTGACCAATGGTGGTCCGTCGGGCGCGACCGAGACACTCATCCTGTACATCTACAACACCAGCTTCGGGCGCGGCAACTTCAGCTACGCCGCGGCGATGACCACTGCCCTGTTCATGATCTTGCTGATCATCAGTGGCGTCCAGCTCTGGCTTGGGCGCCACCAGCTCTCGGCCGAGGGCAGCAAGTGACGGGCCACGTGCGGATCGTCGCGGCGCGTCGCCGACGACGAGTCCCGGGTCTCGGACGGCTGCTGGTCATCGCGGTCACGCTGCTTGGCCTGCTCGTGATCGTCGTGCCCATCCTGTGGGCGATCGCAGGGTCCCTCAAGAGCGAGGCCGAGTACCGCCATATCCCCATCTCGTTCCTGCCGCAGCAGCTGAACCTGGGGGCGTACCAGGCCGTTCTCGCCGATGGCCGTCTACCGCGCGCCTTCCTCAACTCCGTCATCGTGGCGACCATCGAAGTCGCCTCGGTGCTGCTGACGAGCTCCTTGGCCGGCTACGTCTTCGCTCGCAAGATGTTCTGGGGCAAGGACGCTTTGTTCCTGTTCGTGCTCGCCAGCACGATGGTCCCATTCACGATGCTCCTCATCCCGCTATACCTGATGTTCGTGGACCTGGGTATCACCAACAACTATCTGAGCGTGGTGTTGCCGACCGCCGTGTCCGCCTACGGCATCTTCCTGTGCCGCCAGTTCATCCGGGGCATCCCCGGTGACCTCTTCGACGCCGCCGCCATCGACGGCGCGTCCGATATCCAGATGTTCCGCGAGATCGTGCTCCCCATCGCCAGGCCGGTGCTCTCGGCGCTTGCGATCTTCACCATCATCACCAGCTTCAACTCACTGCTGTGGCCACTCGTCATCCTGGGCAACGCAGACCTGTTCACGCTGCCCATCGTGCTCGCGTCATATGCGCGGCAGGGAGAATCGATCATCTGGACGCAGATCCTGGCATCGGCCATCATCGGCTCGATCCCGATGGTGGTCGCATTCCTGGTCCTGCGTCGCAACTTCGTCAAGGGCATCTCGCTCACGGGCTTGGGCGGACACTGATGGTCGCGGCAGATATGCAGCATCCATGAAAAGGGGGGCGGCGATCCATGAGCAAGCAGGTTGGCATCGGGGTCATCGGTATCGGCATGGGGCTGTCGTTGGCCGCCGTGAACCAGGACGAGGACTCGGAGCTGGAGGTACGTGCCATCTGCGGCTCGCGCGCGGATCGCGTTGCGGCGGCCGTCCAACAGACGGGCGTGAGGTTCGGGACCACCGACTACCGCGAGCTGATCGCTCGACCGGACGTGCACGTCGTGGCGGTCTTCTCGCCCGACCACCTGCATGCGATACATGCTCGCGCGGCACTCGAGGCAGGCAAGCATGTGATGTGCACCAAACCGATGGTCACATCCGTCGATGATGCCTCCGACCTCGTGCGACTTGTGGATCAGACCGGGCTTCGGTTCATGGTCGGTCAGACGATGCGTTTCGAACCCGAGTTCGCGACCGCGATGCAGATGTATTCGTCAGGGCAGCTTGGTGAGATCGCATGGGCTGAATCGCACTACGTCCACGATCTTCGTCATGTCTATGAGCAGACGCCGTGGCGGCTCAGCGTGCCACAGGACCCCCTCTTCGGTGGCCTGTCCCACCCCATCGATTTCCTGCGCTGGTTCTTCGGTGATATCCGCCGAGTCCATGCCTTCGGCCGGATGGGGGTCGTGACCCCCCAGAACCCCAGGATAGACAACTTCCTCGTCAACCTGGAGTTCGAGTCAGGGACGATGGCTCGCTGCGTCGCATCGTTCGGGATCGTCCATCCGCCGGGCACGATGATGGGGTTGGGCCTGTACGGGAGCCAGGGCAGTCTCAAGGCCGACTACACGGACATGGCCGGGGGCACGGTTCGGTCCGTACTCGACGCGATGCCTGGGAATCCGATCGCGACGATCCCATTCCAGCCCGAGACGACCGGTGCTTACGGACACGGCGAAACCGTCCGCAGGATGCTCGCTGTCTTCGAGCGCGCGCTTGCCACGGGCGAGCAGCCGACCCCGGATGTGAGAGACGGCGCCAAGAGCATCGCCACATGCAGCGCAGTCAGGGATTCGATCGAGACCGGTCAGGTCGTGGACGTGGCTAACGACTTCTGACCGTCGGCAGCTCCGGTCAGGCGTCTCCGGCCTCGGTGCGGCTGGTGGCATGATGCGAAGGAGGGGCGGGACGCCCAGCGAGCACGTACGGGAGGAAGCGATGCGCAAACCGATCGAGACCCTGGCCACCGGCCTTGGTCATCCCGAAGGGCCGGACATCCTGCCGGACGGCCGGATCGTGATGGTCGAGACCTACACCAGCAAGATCATCGCGTGGTCCCGCGAGCGAGGCATCCACGACTACGCTGACTGCGGCGGCGGACCCAATGCGTGCATGCTCGGGTCGGATGGTGCGGTCTACATCACCCAGAACGGCGGCACGGTGGGCGCCTGGCGCGCGGCCGTCATGCATGCCCCGTCCATCCAGAAGGCGTGGCCGAATGGCCGCGTGGAGACCGTGGTCACCGAGGTCGACGGCATCGCCCTGCAGGCGCCCAACGACCTGTCCTTCGGTCCGGATGGCCGGCTGTACTTCACCGATCCGGCCGACTATCTGCCCGCCGATCGCAAGCCAGGTCGTGTGTTCGCCCTGAATCCCGACGGCACCGGCGAATGTCTCGAGGAGCTGCCGGCCGCGTATCCCAACGGCATCGTCGCCGAGTCGGATGGCAGCATCGTGTGGGTCGAGTCGTATGACCGGGGTGTCTATCGCCGCAGGGCAGGTGCGCGCTCGGAGCAGATCGCCCAGCTCCCGGACGGCCACGTCCCGGACGGACTCAAGGTCGCCGCCGATGGGAACCTGTGGGTCACCACGTTCATGGGCGGCGGCGTGGACATCCTCCAGCCAGACGGGACGCTCGTCGATTTCGTCGAGACAGGTGGCACGGTCCTCAACTGCGTGTTCCACGATGGGGACCTGATCATCACCGACATGGGCGACATCGCTGGTGTCGGCGACGAGGCACCGATGGACGGGCGCCTCTGGCGGGTCGAGGTCGGGGTCCAGGGGATGCCTCTGTTCCGGGGCGCCATCGGGATGGCTGACCCGGGTTCCTGAAGATCGATGGGGTGGCGGCGTGCTTCCACCTTGACACTGGATCGACACCCAACCTAGAGTCTGGCGACACGGCTGACGAACGTTTCCAGAATTGTTTGTGGCGTGCCGCAGCCGGTCGATACGAGGAGGAGTCACGAGTGAACGATCGAACACGCACGTCACGGACGCGACTGGCCGTGCTGGCCGTCGCCGGACTGCTGGTGCTGGCACCGGCGGCTGTGGTGGCACAGGACGCTTCGCCGATGGAGAGCATGGCGCCGGCGGCCAGCATGGGGCCGGAGGCCAGCATGGCTGCCGTACCCGTCAACCCGTATGTCGATACCGGTGCGGTCCCCGGCAGCGGCGAGGGCAAGAAGATCGGCTACATCTCGCTCGGTGAGCAGGTGCCCTTCGCGGTGCTCGTCTCGAACGGCATCAAGGAGCAGGCCGGCATCGCCGGCGCCGACCTGGTGTTCTGCGACTCGAAGCTGGACACGCCGACCGCACTCGCGTGCGCGCAGCAGTTCGCGGTCCAGGGCGTCCAGGGTGTCCTGAACTTCAACGTCGACGAGAAGGCATCACCCCAGATCTGCGCTGCGTACAACGACGTGCCGACCATCGCCATCGACATCATCCAGCCGCCCTGCCAGGTCGCCTTCATGGGTGCCAACAACCACGAGGCCGGCAAGCTCGGCGGCGAGGCCATCGGCAAGTTCGCCAAGGACACCTGGAACTGCGACTACACCGCCTACGTGTCGCTCGAGTCCACGGGCGCCAAGGCTGCCAGCGATGCCCGCATGGGTGGCTACCGCGACGGCTTCCAGGAGTACTGCCCGATCATCAACGAGAAGATCGAGCCGGACGTGGACCGCACGGACAAGGCCGTAGATACCATGGCCAACGTGCTGACGGCGCTGCCGGGCGACCGGATCATCGTGGTGGGCATCAACGAGGACGGCATCGTGGGCACCATCGGGGCTGCCGCCACGCTGGGTCGCTCCGGCGATGTCTACTACAGCGGCCAGGGCAGCGACGAGTTCGCGTGGAAGGACATCGCCTGCAACCCGAACTACATCGCGTCCGTCGCCTACTTCCCCGAGAACTACGGCAAGACCCTCATCCCCGCGATGATCGACATCCTCAACGGCAAGGAGGTCACGCCGGACGGCGCCAACGGGACCGTCCCCGCGGAGCTGTTCACGACCCACGAGGTCGTGACCCGGGACAACATCCGGGACATCTATCCCAACGTCCCCGCCTGCTAGCACGGCGCTCCGCGCGTACGTGAGCACTGGCCGATGACATTCGAGCTTCGGGCTCGAGGCATCCGCAAGTCCTTCGGCGGCGTCGATGTCCTCCACGGTGTGGACCTCGACGCCGTCGGCGGTTCCGGGCTCGCATTGCTGGGCGAGAACGGGGCCGGCAAATCGACCCTGGTCAAGATCATCGCCGGCGACTACCAGGCTGACGGTGGCCAGATCCAGGTCGATGGTGTCGGCTACGGCGTCCTGCGGCCTCGCCAGGCCCGGGCCCTGGGGGTGGCCATCATCTTCCAGGAGTTCCAGGACGCATCGACACTGACGGTCGCAGAGAACATCTCGCTCGGTCGCATCCCCAACTCCCACGGCATCGTGTCGTGGCGGGCCATGCGGGACCGGGCGCGCACCATCCTCGATCAACTGGGCGTGGAGCTCGACGTCGACCGACTGGTCGGCAGCCTCCGGGTGGGCGAGCGCCAGATGGTGGAGATCGCCCGCTCGCTGTCCGGTTCTGCGAGGCTGCTCATCCTCGATGAACCGACGGCCGCACTGTCCCATCACGAAGCCGAGACCCTGTTCGAGTTCGTCCGCCGGTTGCGGGAGCAGGGCGTCGCCATCATCTACATCACCCATCGACTGGACGAGGTGACCGAGATCGCCGACAAGGTCCAGGTCCTCCGTGACGGCGCGACCTCGCTGCTGTCGTCGGTCGCGGACACGGACCGGCAGCGCATGATCGAGGCCATGATCGGCCGCCGCATGGCCGATGTCGGCCGGCCCGAAGCGCCCAGCCACGCCATCGGCGAGCGCCCGGTCCTGCGGTGGGCCGGTGCTGGCTCGGGTGAGGCATTCGAGGGGGTCGACGCGACAGTACGGGCGGGCGAGGTCGTGGTCATCTACGGCAAGCTCGGATCGGGCGCCGCGGAGGTGGGCGAGTCGGCGTTCGGCATCCGGCCACTCGACCGGGGCACGCTCGAGGTCTCGGGCACGGTCGCCTCGTTCTCCCGGCCGTTCCAGGCGATCGACGCTGGCATGGGCTTCCTGCCCGCCGACCGCAAGGCTGGCGGCGCCTTCGCCGTCCGTTCGGTGGCGGAGAACGTCGCGGTGGCCAGTTGGCCACGGCTCTCCCGGTTCGGCATCATCCGCGACAGCGTCGAGGCGAACGCGTTCGGTCGATGGCGGGAGCGCCTCTCCATCCGGTCGCGCAACGACCCCAAACAGGCGATGGGCACCCTGTCTGGTGGCAATCAGCAGAAAGTGCTGCTGGCCCGCTGGCTGGAGCGCGACTCGCAGGCGCTGGTGCTCATCGAGCCGACACGGGGCGTCGATGTGGGTGCACGCGCCGATATCTATCGTTCGCTGCGTGACCTGGCCGCCACGGGCGTGGCGGTCCTCGCCGTGACCTCGGACTACGAGGAGGCGGTGCAGGTCGCGGACCGGGCGTACGTGATGAGCAAGGGGCGGGTCGCGGCAGAGTTGTCGGGCACCGATGTCACCACCGGCCAGTTGCTGGCCGCCGCAGGAGGGTAGTACGTGCCGGACGACGAATTGTCGGGAGGCGTCGAACGGGCAGCGCCCGATCCCCTGGAGACGGGATCGGCCACGTCCGAGGAGCTCGTCGCGTCCACATTGCGGACCGCCGATGCCCGGGCCAGGGTGTCCCTGCCCGAGACCGCAGCGCTCTTCGCCGTCCTGGTCGTGCTCGTCGTGTTCTTCTCGGTGACATCCCAGTACTTCCTCAACGGCCCCAACCTCATCAACATCCTCCAGAACACGGCCCGTATCGGCATCGTTGCGTGCCCGGCCACGTTGCTGCTCATCAGCGGCCAGTTCGACCTGTCGGTCGGATCGATCTCCGCGTTCGTCGCGACCACCACGGCGATCGCGGCAGCGACGTCGGGTGCGCCGTTCACACCGGGCCTGCCTCTGTGGGTGGCGATCCTGATCGGCATCCTTGCCGCGCTGGTGGTCGGGGTCGTCAATGCGGTCAGCGTGACGGTGTTCCGCATCAATGCCCTCATCACCACGCTGGGCACGCTGGCCATCTTCCGGGGGCTGACCAAGGTGGCGAGCGACGGGCAGACGGTCCGCATCGAGGACTTCGGCGATCTGGGCATCTCGAGGGTCCTCGACCTCCCGATCCCGGTCTACATCTTCGCCGGTGTCGTGGTGGCGTTCTACTTCCTGCTCCGCTACACGACCTACGGCCGGTCGATGTACGCGATCGGGGCCAGTCCCACCGCCGCGCGCCTGGCCGGCATCCGGACCGATCGGGCCATCTTTATCGGCTTCATGCTGTCGGCTGTCTTCGCGGGGCTCTCCGGCCTCATCCTGCTGTCGCAGGTCGGATCGGCCTCCGTGAATGCCGGGCTCGGGCTCGAGCTGTCGGTGGTGACCGCGGTCGTCCTCGGCGGCGCGAGCCTCTCCGGTGGTCGCGGATCGATCGTCGGCACGACGCTCGCGGTGCTCATCGTGGGTGTGCTGGGTAATGGACTCATCCAGCTCGGCGTGCCGTCCTTCTGGATCGATGTCGCTGGTGGGGTGCTGCTGCTGGTCGCGGTCGGCTTCGACCAGGTCCGGGTGCGGTACTCCGGCTCGGGCGGCTGAGGGGAACCATGCCCGACCCGACGCGGCTCGAGTGGTCCGAGGCCATCGGCAAGCGTGTCCGCTCGGGCGGCTGGGCGGACCAGGCGAAGCCGACCCTGGACAAGGTCCGGGAGGTGCTGGCCGAGGCGGGCGACGAGTTCGGTCTCCGATCCGGCCGCCGGGAGGTCGCGGCCCAGTTGGTCGACTCCTTCATGGAGGAGGCCAAGGTGGTCTACCTCATCTACAAGGTCTGGACGGCGGGGTTCCTCGATTGGCTGGGCAGTCAGGGCGTGAGCGATGCAGAGCGCAGCGCGGAGATCGAGCGGCTTCGAACGCTCATGGCCTACCCGGACGGGACACCCCTGGACCCGGAGGCACGCTGGGCAGACCTCGGATCGGCGGCAGGTCGGATCGCGAGCGGCATCCGGTCCTACGACCTCACGGTGGCGGCGACCGAGCCGATGTTGGCGGAACTGTCCGCGGCGTGGCGGCGCCTCCACGATCGCTACGCAGACCTGATGGCGGGCGTCCTGGCGTTCGTGGCGCACCGGTTCGGTGAGGCGCGTCTCGAGGACTGCTACCGGGCGGTGCTCGAGCCGTACATCCAGGAGCGCTACATGGTCTTCAACACCCGGGTGACGCCCTACCCCGAGACGCTCGAACGCAACATGTACCTCGTGCTCGAGGCGATGCGCGCGCATATGTGCGGACCGGAGCGTGACGGCACGCTGGGTGTGGTCGAGGATGAGGACAAGTGGGTGGTCAGCTTCGCGCCCTGCGGCTCGGGCGGGCGATCGATGCTGGGTGACGACATCGAAGGCACGGGCTCGCGTGTCCTGGCGCCGTACGAGTTCGGGGTGACCCAGGAACGCCACGACTGGGCGTGGAACCAGGAAGGCATCTGCTACTACTGTGCCCACTGCTGCATGGCGCTCGAGAAGCTGCCCATGGAGCGCTGGGGCCATCCGGTACGGGTGGTCGATCCGCCTCGTTGGGGGGGCTCCGCGGATGCGCCAGAGACACGCAAGCAGTGCACCTGGACGGTGTACAAGACTCTCGACGCGATCCCCGACGAGGTCTACCAGCGCGTGGGCCACGCGCGTCCACAGTTACCGATGATCCACGATCCAGATGCAGCCACTGCCACGGATGCCTGACCGGTTCGTGCGGCTGGGGCTGATAGCCGGCCTCGTGGGCGTCCTGCTGGTGACCCTTGGGAGTGTCATCGCGGCCGTCTCGTATGTCGGCCGTCAGGGTCAGTCATATTCGCCGCTCAACCACTGGGTATCGGAACTCGGCGAGCAGACCGTGTCGGCACGTGCGGATGTCTTCAACCTTGGGCTCATCGTGGGCGGTGCGTGCTTCGTTGTGTTCATGCTGACGGTGGGCCACATCGCTCGCGGACCGTTCGGCGTCGCCGGCGCGATCGTTGGGGTGATCGCATCGATCTCGGCGAGCCTGGTCGGCGTCTTCCCGATGAACGACCTCTCGTCGCATGCTGTGGTCGCGCTGGCGTTCTTCGGACTCGGTTGGGTGGCCGTGGTGCTGCTCACGGTCGCACTCCGGCAGCGACGCCTAGTCGGCGCAGGCGTCAGCGCCCTTGCCATCGCGACCGCGGGCTGCTTCGTCGCGTTCCTGGTCGTCCTGTTCGCGGAGGGTGTGGGCATCGACGCCCTGGCCGCGCCGTCGGCCAGACAGGCCGTCTCGTTGGTCACCATCCTCGAATGGCTGGTCGTGTCGGGCGTCAGTGCCTGGGTCGCGACGGTGGCGATCGTGCTCCTCAGGCACCCAGGATCGCCGACTTCAGCGACGGTCCGCGATGGTCCGATGATTCAGTAGAAGCTCGGCTGTCGACTTGACACCAACACGTATCCCGGCCTATGGTCGGCCGTCGCCGTCTCCGGGCATCGTTTCCAGAATTGATTCCGGGCGTGACGAACTGGTGGGGCGGCCGTCGCATCCCGGAGCAGAGGAGACATCCATGCATCGTTCCCGGATCACGGTTCCCCGCTGGGGTGTGCTCGTTGGAGCGGCAGCGCTCGTGGTGGCCATGCTGCCTGCGTCCGCGGTCGCTCAGGACGCCTCAGGTTCCCCGATGCCAGCGGGCAGCGTGGTCCCCCTCGAGGTCAATCCATACGACGGTGCGGTCCCGGGCAGTGGTGCTGGCAAGACCGTCGGTTACATCTCGCTGGGTGACTCACTGCCGTTCGTGAAGCTCGTCTCTGACAGCATCGCCGAACAGGCAGCCATCGCCGGTCTGGACCTGCTGGCGTGCGACTCCAAGGTCGACCAGGCCGCGGCGCTTGCCTGCGCCCAGCAGATGAAGGTCCAGGGAGCCCAGGCGGTCCTGAACTTCCAGCTCTTCGCCGAGTCATCGGCCGAGATCTGCAATGCCTACGACAACCTGCCGACGATCGCCATCGACATCCATCAGGTTCCGTGTGAAGTGACGTTCATGGGCGCCAACAACTTCCATGCCGGGGAGTTGTCGGGCATCGCCACGGCCGAGGCGCTCAAGGCCGAGAATGACTGCACATATGACAAGATCCTGACCCTTGAATCCCCGGAGGTCGGCCAGGTCAATGACGACCGCGTCGGAGGCATGCTCGCGGGCTTCAGCAGCATCTGCGGCGAGATCCCGGACGGGAAGCTCCAGAAGCTCGGCGTCGGTGGCACCACCGACCAGGCGCTCGCGTCAGTGACCAGTGTCCTGCCGACCATCCCGACCGGGGGCACGCTCGTCGTGCTCAGTCTCAATGACGACATGGCGCTGGGCGCGCTCGCTGCCGCCCGCACCGTCGGCCGCGAGAGCGAGCTGCGCATCGGGTCGCAGGGTGCCGATCCGTCCGCGTGGACCGAGATCCTGTGCAACCCCTCCTGGATCGCCGACACGGCGTACTTCCCGGAGCGATACGGCAAGACCCTGGTCCCGGCGGTCATCGACCTGCTCGATGGCAAGCAGATCCCTCGCAACCTGTTCATCGTGCACGAGGCGATCAACAAGGACAACCTCATCGAGACCTACCCCGACGCGGCGGCGTCCAAGACCTGCTAGCCACGTGGTGGCGGGGGCGGTCGGCGACAGCCGGCCGCCCGCTTTCGTTTCCCGACCCTCAGGGCACAGGGAGGTGATGTGGCTCGAATGACGCTGGGTGTCATCGGTGCCGGCACGTGGGCTGTTGCAGCACACCTGCCGGCCTTCGCAGCCCGCCATGACGTCGAGCCGCTCATCGTGTGCCGACGTGACCCGGTGATCC
>JBBSOS010000056.1:0-10512 GCA_038259505.1 Candidatus Limnocylindrales bacterium
ACCGACACCCGTGATGCCACCGCCAACGATGAGCACGTCGAATCGCTCGCTGCGGAGCGCCGCTACGGCTTCGGCGCGCGCGGCACGTGGGTCGGTTCCTGCGCCTGCGGAGGCCACCATCGCGGTCACGGGTGACCCGTGCCGCTCACGGCGCCGCCCATGTCGATGGGTTCCAGCGCGTCGTAGATCCGCCGATACCGGTCGTAGGCATCCATGTACTGCGCATGGTGCCCGGGATCGGGCAGTTCGACGTGCGGCATCGGCACCACGGTCGCCCGGGCCGCCGACGCCGCATCGCGGAACCAGCCGACGCCCGCGGCCGCCAGTAACGCGGCGCCGAATGCGGTCACCTCCGGCTCGGTGACCCGTTCCATGGGCCGGCCCGTGACATCGGACTTGATGCGGACCCAGAGGTCGTCCCTGGCCCCGCCGCCGACCACCCGGATGCGGCCATCGGCGGTCAAACCCATGGCCTCGAGACCATCGACGACATCCCGGAGCGCGAAGGCACACCCTTCGAGCACCGCTCGCGCGAGATGGCGCCGGTCATGACCCAGACGCAGGCCATGGAACGTGCCGCGTGCCCGGTCATTCCAGCGTGGTGTCACCGCGCCACCAAGCGCTGGCACGAACACCAGGCCATCCGCGCCGACCGGTGCCGCCGCAGCAAGCTGGAACAGGTCACGCTCCGGGACGCCCAGGACCGCGTCAGCCAGCCAGCGGGTGCTGCCACCCGATACGAAGCCCGGGTTCTCGATGAGCCAGCGGTCGGGCACGGCATGCGGATGGGTCTCCAGCAGGCCAGTCGGGTCGACCTCAGGGGTCGTTGCGACCGCAGCGACCGGCTCCGCAGTCCCCGTGATGTCACACACGAGACCCGGATCCAGGACCCCGGCGCCGAGGCAGGCTGCATGCTCGTCGCCGGTACCGACCATCACCGGCACCCCCTGACGCACACCGAGCCGATCGGCGACCGTGACGCGGATCTGGCCAGCGACCGACGCCGCGGGCCGGATCAGTGCCATCGACGCACGAGTCATGCCCAGGTCGTCGAGCAGGTCGTCCGCCCAGTCGCCGGTGCCGAGGTCCAGGAGGAGGCTGCTCGAGGCGGCCGCCGGATCGACGACGCGCGAGCCGGTGAGACGTGCGACCAGATAGGACACCGGCAGCAGATAAGCGTCCGGGGGCGCCTCTCGTGCATACCGTCGCGCACGTGCGAGCCACGCGATCTTGGGCGCCCCATGCGAGGCGTCGATGGCGAGGCCGGTCCTGCGTCGCATGGCCGCCGCGCCCCAACGGTTCGCCAGGTCGGTCGTCTCGGCGGTCGCGCGCCGGTCCATCCAGATGATGGCCGGGGCCAGGGCCGCATCCTTCGCGTCCACGGCGACGATGCCGTCGATCTGGCCCGCGATGCCGAGTGCTGCCACCCGTTCCGGACCGACATCGGCGGCGACGCTCGTGATGACCTGGTCCAGCGCCTGCTCCCATGTGGCCGCGTCCTGTTCGGCCCAGCCGGGATGTGGATGCAGGACCTGGTACCCGGCCGTGGCGCGCGCCAGGACCTGCCCTGCAGCGTCGATGGCGACCGCCTTGCAACTCTGGGTGCCGATGTCGCAGCCGATGACCACGTCCGTCATGTACGTGCCGCGAGCCACCGCTAGCCTCGGGTCCCGGTCGTCGCGATGCCCCGGATGATCCAGCGCTGGAAGATGGCGTACGCGATGATCACCGGCAGGATGGCCATCGCGGCGGTGGCCATCGCGACCCCCGTGAAGATGCCCTGGTCGCGGCCCGCCATGGCGAGACCCTGCGTCACGGTGTACAGGTCGCGCCTGGAGTTGACGAGCAATGGCCAGAGCACGTCATTCCAGCGCCAGAGCACGGAGATGACCGCGAGCGTCACGAGTGCCGGACCGCACAGGGGCAGCATGACCGTCCGGTAGATCCTGAACTCCCCGGCGCCGTCAAGGCGTGCCGCGTCCACGAGATCGTCCGGGACCGACTGCATCGCCTGGCGCATGAAGAAGATCCCGAATCCGCCCACCAGGAAAGGCACCACAAGACCCGCCAGGCTGTTGCTCAGGCCCATCTCCTTGATCTCCAGGTACAGCGGGATCATCTGCATCGGGAATGGGATGAACAGGGTCATCAGGAACACCAGGAACAGCAGGCCGCGACCCGGGAACCGGCCCTTGGCGAAGACATAGCCGGCGAGGGAGCTCAGGAACAGGTAGCCGAGCGTCACCGCGGTGACGGTGATGATGGTATTGGCGTAGAACTGGACCAGGGGCAGGTTGGTGGACGCCACCATGTAGTTGAAGTCGGACGGATCGGCCGGCCAGAACACCGGGATCCGAGGCAGTCCCTGGTTGGCCTTTCGCGACAGCGATGTCGTGAACATCCAGACGAAGGGGATGATGAACACGAGTGCGCCGGCGACCAGGATCGCGTAGGCCCCCAACTGGCGTCGCGTGCTCCAGCGGTTGCCGCTGTACGTCTCGTCGCCGCCTTGCACGGAGCGCGCCGCGCGGCGCCACATGGTCATGGTCCGACCCCTGTCACGTGGCGCTCGTGTGGTCGCGCCGCAGGAACAACCCGTAGTTGACGGCCGTGATGAGGAGCACGATCATGAAGAAGATGACGGCCACCGCGGATGCCAGGTTGAGGTTGCTGCTCTCGAATGCGGTCCGGTACATGAACATCACGATCGATTGCAGGGAGCGCGCCGGTGTGCCGTTCGGGCCGCCCAGCATCCACAGGTCGCTGAACCGGGCCATGGCATCGATGATGCCGGTCATGAGCAGGAAGATGAGGATCGGTCGCAGGCCTGGCAGCGTGATGTGGCGCCAGCTCTGGATCGGCCCTGCGCCGTCCACTGCGGCCGCATCGTACAGGTCCCGAGGCACCGTCTGGAGGCCAGCCAGGATGATGATGACGAAGTAGCCCAGGCCCGTCCAGACCGCGAGGATGGTGACAGCGGCCCTCGACCCGGTGAGCGACAGGCGGGGCTCGGCCAGCCAGAGTGGCGTGTCCTGGACGCCCACGCTGTGAAGGATCCCGTTGACCAGTCCCCAGTCGGGCTGGAAGATGTAGTTGAAGATGAGCGCGATGGCGACCGCGGAGGTCACCTGGGGCAGGAAGTAGATGACCTTGAGCGGTGTCGAGAAGTGTCGGATGCCGTTCATGAGGGACGCCAGGACCAGCGACAGCGGCAGCACGATGGCCAGGAACGCGACCCCCAGCAGGATGGTGTTGAGGACGGCGTCGATGAACACCTGGTCGTTGAGGAGTCTGACGTAGTGATCGAGACCGACGAACACCTCGTCCCGACCGTCCATCCGGTACAGGCTCATCCGGAACGCGTTGATGGTCGGCCAGATCACGAACACCAGGAACAGTGCGAGCGGCACCAGCAGCAGCGCGTACCAGTGCCAGCTTCGCCGGATGCGGCTGGCCAGGGAGACCGCGGACGTACCGGATCGGGGGCGGCCGTGCCCCCGATCCGTCTCCGGTACCGCCGGTGCGGCTACTGCTGAGCGAGCCAGGCGTCCGTCTCCGCCTGAGCCTGCTGGAGGGCCTGCTCGGGCGTCAGGGTGCCGGCGATGGCGCCCTGGAGCGCGGTCTGGAGTGACCATCGCGGGTCGGAAGCTGCCCACGGATAGCGCGGTTCCGTGAAGCCGGGCTCGGTGGCGATGACCTCGGCGTCGGGCAGCACCGACAGCTCCGGCATCAGGTCGGCCGCGCCGTTGACGGTCGGTAGGTCGCCGCCCTCGGTGAAGTAATAGCGCTCGACGTCCGGATCACTGGTGAGGAACTTGAGCACCTCCCACGCAGCGGGCTTGTTGGGGCAGCTCGCTGCCATGGTGTACATCTCGACCGTGGACAGGCCGCCCAGGCCATCGGGCCCGCGTAGGTTGTGCGAGGTTCGGAAGCGCGCGCGCTGCTCGTCGGTCCCGTTGATGAGCTCCTGGATGAAGTAGCCGGCCTCACCCTCCGGGATGATACCGACCACGTTCTGGTCGCTCAGGAAGCCCTGGGGCATCGCGTCCGCGGCAAGGGCGCCCGCAGGTGCGTACTTGGCCAGCTCGAGCAGCTTGTTGACGGCGGCCAGGTACTCCGGCGTGTCCCAGTCGATGGTCCAACTGCCGTCGTCGTTGACCGTGCCCCAGTTGGCGCCCATGGCGTGGGCCAGGGTCTGGAACTGCCAGTTCAGGTACTCGCCCTGATACCAGTAGCCGTAGTTCTGCTCACCGGTGACCGGGTTGATGCCGGTCATCTTCGCGGCCTTCTCGGCGATCTCGTCGACCGTCGGGTTCTCGGACAGCGGCTCGACGCCCCAGTCCTCGAACAGCTTCGAGTCCCAGTGGATGACGCGGACGCCGGTGTACGCGGGCAGGAAGATGGTGGCCGTTGGGTTGTCGGGTGTCCACGCCTTGGCGTTCTCGAGGAAGCTCCCTTCCCAGACATCCTGGAACGTCGGGTCCTGCGCGATGAGGGAATCGAGGTCCTGGAGCAGGCCACGTTTTGCGTAGTCGAAGGCACCCGGCATGTGGTAGATGCACGCCTCGTTCGCCTGGATCATCGACTCCGTCTTGGGGCCGTACCCGGTGGAGCCCTCACCCCATGGGATGTTCACGATGTTGAGGTTGATGTCCGGGTGCTTGGCCTCGAACAGGTCCTTCAGGTGACCGACGCCGACCGTCGGCTTGCCCGTACTGGCGTCGATGCCATCCTGGTCGGACCAGCCGATCATGAGCGCGGTGACATCGCCCGTCGCCGGTCCCAGGTCCGCGCTGGTGGCCGGTGACTGGGCGATGGCGCCAGTGGCCACGACCGCGGTCGCCGCGAGCGCGAGGGTCGCTGCCCTGCGTGATGCCTGCATGAGCGTCCTCCTGTGTGGTCATCGGCCGGGTGCGTCCCGGGTCCGATGTGGCCGCCGGATGAAGCGTTCGCCGCTTCGTCGTAAGTCATCATATGTATGCTGACTCGGCCACGTCAATGCCTCACCTGATGAACGCGAAGGGACGACCTGATGGATGTGCCGCTCGGCCTCGGGGTGGTGGGTTGCGGTGGAGCCGCCGCGGACGTGTGTCGCGCGGTGGCCGGGGTGCCGTCACTGGTGGTGGCCGCGACCCATGACCGTGATGCTGACCTGGCCGAGGATCTCGCTCGAGCGACCGGGGGACGGGCACACGCCACACTCGAGACGCTGCTGGCTGATGAGGGCGTGGGCATGGTCTACATCGCCCTGCCGCATGACCTGCTGGCACCGATGGCACTCCGGGCCCTGCGGGCAGGCAAGCATGTCCTGGCCGAAAAGCCGATGGCCATCACCCTCACCTCGCTCGACGAGCTCGCGCAGGAGGCGACCCGGTCTGGTCGAGCGCTGGGCGTGTTCTACGAGATGCGCTTCGCGCCAGTGGCGCTGGCCGCTGCGCGCCTGGTGCGAGGTGGCGCCATCGGACGTGTCCGTGCGATCCGGATCCGGACGCTCATCGACAAGGCGGCCAGCTACTGGCAGGTGGGCCTGAGTGGTCGGTCGCGCAGCCCGTGGCGGGGCCAGGCTGTCCATGCAGGTGGTGGTGTCATCCTCATGAACAGCAGCCATCAGCTGGACTTGGTGGCGGCCATCACGGGCCTGTCGGTCGAGCGTGTGACCGGCACGATCGCCACGACGGTCCCCGGCATCGATGTCGAGGACTCGGGGGCGGCCGTGCTCGGCTATGCCGGCGGGGCCATCGGCACCCTGGTGGCCAGCGCCCATGCGCCAGGCGTGCTCGACGGCGAGACCATCGAGATCGATGGTGACCAGGGCCAGGTGATGCTGGAAGCGTATGCGGGCGTACTGCGGGTCTACCTTCGCCGACCCTGGCAGGGGATCCGCGCTGGCGAGTGGCTGGAGCCCATGGTGGATGACGGGGACGCGTTGGTGGGTGCCCTGGACGTCTTCGCTGCGGCCGTGCTGGCGGGCACTCGGCCGCCGGTCGGGGCCCCCGAGGCGCGCGCCGTGCTGGCGACCGTCCTGGGACTGTATCGCTCGTCGGACGAGGGTCGGGTCATCGACCTCGGCTGAGGTCCGGGATGCCGGTCGTGGCGTCGAGGTCGGAGATGTCGAGCAGGAACACCTGGTTGGTGTCCGTCGTCGGGTCGCCACCCGTCAACAGCATCCACTGCCGATCAAGCACGACCTGGGGATGGAAGTGCGCCTTCTGGGCATCGATGGCTCCGAAGGCGGGCCAGTCACCTGTGAGCGGCCGCCACCTGTCACCTCGCACGAGATCGTGGTGGTCCAGGAGCCACAGGTCGTGGACCACATCGCCTTCGTTCTCGTAGAACCAGAGCAGGGCGTCGGGGTCGCGACCCGTGTGGACGTATCCGAAGTCGGCCGGCAGGCGCACTTCGTAGCTCGATCGGCCGAAGGGGTCGCAGATGCCGCCCCACTGGCCGTTGGTGCCGGACAGCACCTCATACGTGGCGCCCCGGCTGGTGCCCAGGAAGTGGCAGATGGTGCCGCCGTGCGCGTCCTGGGTCCGGAGATGCGTCATCCAGCCGCCATCGATATCGGTCAGGAGCATGCCGTTCTCGGAGGTCGGATGACAGAACAGGAGATGCCGTTCGTCGAACGCCAGCACGTGATGGATGGGGCTGGCCATGACCAGCAACGTGCGCTGCTCGCCCGTCGTCAGGTCGAACGCGGCGAGTCGGGTGTCGCGGCAATCCTGACGGCGTGACCAATAGGTCTCATAGTCGGGATCATCCCGGAACATGCCCTGGTACTGCGCTCGGTCGGCGTGGATGTACACGAACCAGCGGCCGTCAGGCGTGACGCAGTTCTGGCCGATGGCCAACCGGTCATCCGGCATCCCGAACAGGTCGCGTGTCGAGCCATCGCTGATGCGCGCCGCCCGGACCTGCTGGCCGTCGAAGAAGATGGCCTCGTCACGCGTCAGGTCGAGAGCGCTCCGGTGGTCAAGGATGCCGCTCCCCGCGTCGCTGCACCACGGCCGCCACCAGGTCTCGGGTGCCGTGCCGTGGGTGAGCTGCAGCGATCGGCCGGTGCGCAGGTCGATACGCTGCAGCTGGACCTCGCCAGCGTGCGCCCGGTGGTGCACCAGGTATCGGCCGTCGGTGGTGATCGATGGCACGTAGTAGTACAGCGGATAGCAGAAGCCCGGTCCGCTCGTCAGCTGGATCAGCGGACGACCGGTGCCCGGCGCCTGGAGGCGCCGAAACGAGTCGTGGATATCCGTGGTCAAGGAACGGTTTCAGGAGCGTGAGCATTAGTCATATGACGTATTATGTCACCGTGTCCCATCCGTCTGACGTGGCCCTGTTGTCGTTCAGCACGCTCGCGTGCCCCGAGTGGTCGCCGGTCGAAGTCGTGGCGCGGGCTGCCGATATGGGCTTCGGAGGCATCGAATGGCGCGGCGGTCCCGATGGCCACGCCGGACCCCAGCTCGCTCCGGCGGACCGGCGCGCGATCCGGGTCGCCATGGACGATCGAGGTGTGCAAGCTGTCGCGGTAACGACCTATACCGACTTCGTCCACCCGGACGCGGCCGTGCGTGCCGCCAGCGTCCAGGATCTGATGGACCATGCGGAGGTCGCCGCTGTCCTGGGTGCGCCCTGCCTCCGAGCCTTCCTCGGCGAGCGCGCCGATGACGCGCCACTCGACGAGTTGCTCGACCGGGCTGCCGAGGGACTCCTGGCCGCCCAGGTCGCCATCGCGGGCAGCGGCGTCGCGATCGCCATCGAACCACACGACGACTTCCTCGCATCGACCATCGTGGCGGGCTTGCTGGAACGCGTCGGCGGTTCAGGCATCGGTGTCATCTGGGACGCGGGCAACACCTGGTCGCTGGGTGAGCGACCGGAGGTCGGCCTCGACCTGCTGCGTCCATGGCTGCGTTACATCCAGGTCAAGGACGGCACCGGTTCGCTGCCGGACTGGCACCTGGCCCGTATCGGCGAGGGGGAGGTGCCGCTCCTCGATGCGTTCCAGTGGCTCGCTCGTACGGGCCTGTCGCTGCCAGTGTCCATCGAATGGGAGCGGCCCTGGCACCCGGGATTGCCGCCGGCGTCGGAGGCGCTCCCGGCGGGCCTGGCGCATCTCCGCTCGCTGGTCGTATCCGCATACGCAGGGGTACCGGACGAGCCATGAAGTTCGGCATCATCCCCAGCGAAGGCGGATCGTTGTTCCAGGAGGCGCTGGCAGAGGTCGTCCTCGCGGAGCGAGTGGGCTTCGACTCCGTGTGGATGGAGGAGCACCACTCGATCGCAGGTCACTATTGGCCGTCGCCCCTGGTCGTCCTGACAGCATTCGGGGCGCGAACCGAACGCATCCTGCTGGGCACCGACGTCATCGTGACGCCGTTCTATCACCCGGTGCGTCTGGCCGAGGACGTCGCGGTCATCGAGGCGCTGACCGGTGACCGGCTCATCCTGGGTGCCGCCATCGGCTATCGGCCGGACGAGTTCGCGCTCTACGACGCCGAGTTCGAGCGGCGAGGTGGCCAGCTCGAGGAGCTCATGGCCATCCTGCGACCACTGTGGCGCGGCGAGCGAGTCGACCACGATGGCCGCTTCTACACCGTCCACGGTCGTATCGAGCCGGTGCCGGTGGTCGAGCCAGCCATCTGGATCGGCGGCTGGGGGCCGATGACCATCAGGCGTGCCGCGACGCTCGCGGATGCCTGGGTACCCGGGCCAACGGCCGGCCTGCCCAAGCTGCTCGACCTTCGGGCAGCATATGACGCCGCGCTCCTCGAAGCCGGCAAGGACCTCGCGTCCGTGCCCCGGCCCATCACCCGCGAGGTCATCATCGCGCCGACCGACGCGGAGGCGCTCGACCTCGCCGAGAAGCACCTCATGGTCAACTATCGCGAGGAGTACGGTGGCGGCTGGGGGCACCCGCTCATCAACAATGAAGACACGACTCGCCACGACCGGCTTGACGAGATCGGCCGCGACAGGTTCATCGTGGGCTCTCCCGACACCTGCATCGCGCGCATCCGGACATTCCAGGAGCAGCTGGGCATCGACCACCTGATCTGTCGCCTGTTCTTCCCTGGCATGCCCCACGACCACATCATGTCCGAGATCCGGCTCCTGGCCGCCGAGGTCATGCCCGCATTCCGATAGGGCTCGCCGTGCCCGACCGGCCGGCGCCAGGCGTACCCTGGCGCACGCGCTGGTTGTGCCCGGCCTCGGCCCTCCCTCCCCCGGAGTGCGCTCTGGTCGTGCCCCGCCGCTCGTCGTGCCCGGCCAGCGGGTGATCGGACCGACGGGGCATCCCGGACCCCGGCTGGGCGTCCCCGAGATCTCGATCTGGGCACCCGCGTGGACATCTGACGCGCCCAACGGGTGGATCATGCGCTGACCGGGTCGGATGACCGGGGAGCCGGGACCATGAGGCCGATACGGCAGTCTCCACGGCCCGATCACCCGGTCAGCGGGCAGGACGAAGCCGGTGCGCTGGCTCGCTCGGTCCGTCCCACCGGATGGGAAGCCGGACCTCCAGGGACCACGGACGACGGACGACGGACCACGGACCACGGACCCCGGACGATGGGACCGCGGGACCATGGAAGCCGGGGCGCCTACCCAGTCGCGACTGCGCGAGCGGCATCCGCCTCGGCGGTGATGCGGAGCACTTCGCGTACCTGGCCGGCGACGCTCGGGCCCCCTGGCAGCCGTCCTTCGAAGATGGCGCCGCCGATGGTGTAGCCCCACACCCCGAGGCGGGCAAGGGTCCGGATCCGTTCCGGTGAGTCGACGCTGCCGGCGGCGATGACCGGACCGCTTGAGGATGCCACCGTTGCGGCGACCGCGGCCTCCACGTCGCCATCGAAGCGATACGCGAGCAGGTCGAGGCCGTGCACGCCGTCGAGTGCGGTGAGCCGTGCCGCGTCAGCCGCGATGCTCTCCACCGTTCCCCGCAGGAGGCTCGGATGGCCGACGATCGTCCCCGGGAAGGGACAGTAGCGCGCACCGCTGTCGCCCAGGACGGCCAGGGCCTCCTCCGCGTGCGTGCCACCCAGGACCCAGTCGACGCCGAGTGACCGGGCAGCCTCGACCGACCGCAGCTCGGCATCGGCAGCCTCCGAGACGACCTCCAGCATCACGGTCCGGCCGTCGGCATGGATCGCGTCGGTGAGTCCCTGGAGTCGTTCGATGCTCGCCCCGACATCCTTGAAGCCCACGTATCGGAGGCCCTCGATGGTCCGCAGCTCCTGGTAGACATCGATAGCGTTGGCCACGGTCTGATCGTGGTGGGTGAGCATGAAGATGAACTCGGTCATCGATGAGCCTCCAGGAGGTGGGTCGCCAGCGGGTCGTTGGTCGGGATCAGGTCGGTCAGGCGGAGCAGGGTGATGTCGGGCGGGTATGTCGCCGTCGTGGCATCGACAGCAGACGTCGCACCGGACAGGACCAGTCCACTCGTCATTCCGGCGGCCCGGGCCAGCCCCACATCGGTCAGCAGGCGGTCACCGACCATGAGCGCATCCGCGG
>JBBSOS010000057.1:0-10498 GCA_038259505.1 Candidatus Limnocylindrales bacterium
CGACCCCTCCCGCGGCATTGGTGAGGACCAGCGACCGTGCACCAAGCCGATGCATGAGCAGCGCCGGCTCCACGACCTGGAGCGCCGAGAGACCCTCGTACATGTGCAGCCGGCCCTGGAGGACGACGACCGGGACACCCTCGAGCCGGCCCAGGACGAGCCTGCCCGCATGACCGGGGGCGGACGGCGCGGGCCATCCCGGCAACTGCGTGAAGGGGATCATCACGGCGTCCGTGACCAGGTCGGCAAGGCCGCCCAGGCCGGAACCCAGGACCAGACCGATCCTCGGGATCATCGGGGTACGCGCCCGGACAGCGGCCTCGAGTGCATACAGGCGTGGCGCCAGCGACGCGGGACCAGGCTCCTGGCTCACGACTCGTTCCTCCCGTCCAGCTCACCCAGCCGACCCCGCGTACGGCACCGGCCGGGTGCACCGGGACCGGACATGGGAATGCCCGGAGAAACCCTTCCGACCTCGCTGCCGCCTTGATGCGATCTCGGCTGCTGCGTGGTCCTCACTGGCCCCTCCGGGCAGGTATGACTATGCCGTCTGATCGGGTGGACCGCAACCCGGTTTGTCCACCGATCACCGATGAGGCATCCGGGATATCCACGGGACGTGACGCGATCGTGGACAGTCTGTGGAGGGCCCCGATCGGCTCGCCGGTGGCCTGACTGCACGTGGCGACGTCAGGCCGCATTACGGGCTATCAGGCCGCCCTGCGGGCCGCCTTGACCACCATCGAGTGCGCGTACTGGTCGTGGAGTCCCTGCTTGGTCGGGCTCTGGGCTGTGGTGTACAGCAGCGCCAGGAACCAGATGAAGGCGACGAGGCTGGCGATGGCACCAAGGCCGAGCGCGACGGCAGCGAGGACTGAAGCCACGAAGCCCGGCCCGAACATGGCCACGATACGAACGACGGCCGCCCTGTCATCGAGCGTCCGTCCGTCTTGCTCGTGGCCGATCTGCATGCCCAGCAGCTTCATGCCCACGGTGCCGCGCATGCGGGTCCACGTGTACCAGAAGTAGATGACGATGAGCGCGTAGCTCAGCAGCGATCCGATGAGCGACGAGGTCGTGTTGGCGACCTGGCTCGTGCCGACCTTGTTCCCGAAGATGGCGAGTGTGATGCCGGCGACGATGACCCCGATGATGAACATCACGACGTAGTCGATGATGAACGCCAGGGCACGGTTCGGGACATCGCCGTAGACATATCCGGCAGGCCCAGCGACGGGCGCGGTCGAGGTCAGGTTCGCGGTCCACGATGGCGGTTGGGTCGGCGGCGCGACCGGTGCGACCGGTTGCTGCGGAGCTTGCTGCCACGATGGCGGCGGTCCGCCCTGGGAGGGCTGACCGGGGGCGCCCGATGGGCCCGTTGGCTGCGTCATTGCCTGTCTCCTTGATACGGAGTCCGTCGCGGCGGGTCCCACCACGGGGTGGTCGCCGGACAGCATAGTGCGAACGATGCCGGGGCGGGGCTCCGGGTCAACCGCCGATGTGCGACATCTCCACCCGGGGCCGGTCGATGGTCGCCTCGGAACGGACCTCCGAGTAGCGGTCGGTGCGCCTGCCCCAGGCGCGCCCGACGATGTCGCCGAGGGCGTCATCGTCGGCTCCGGCCCGCATGGGAGCCCTGAGGTCGTGGGCCCGCACGCCGAACAGGCAGAGATACAACTGGCCTTCGGCTGACAGCCGCGCCCGCGTGCAGGTGCCGCAGAACGGCTGGGTGACGCTGGCGATGACGCCCAGCTCCCCCGAACCGTCCCGGTATCGATACCGGTCGGCGACCTCTCCCGGATACAGCGGTGGCAGTGGTTCCAGCGGCAGCTCCCGGTCGATGCGGGCGAGGATCTCCGACGCGGGCACCACGTCCTCCATGCGCCAGCCGTTGGTCGTGCCCACGTCCATGTACTCGATATACCGGATGATCCAGCCGCGGCGACGCGCCTCCAGCGCCAAGGGCAGGATGCTGGACTCGCTGATGCCGCGCCGCACGACGGTGTCCAGCTTGATGGGCGCGAGACCGGCGGCCTCCGCGGCCTCGATACCCTCGATGACCCGAGCCACGGTCATGCCCACGTCGTTGAGACGACCGAAGACCTCGTCATCGAGCGAGTCGAGACTCACGGTGACCCGCCGGAGACCCGCCGCCGCGAGTTCGGCTGCGTGGTTCGCCAGCAGGGCCCCATTGGTGGTCATGGCCAGGTCGTCGAGCCCATCGATCCGGGCGAGTCGCTCCACCAGGCGCGGCAGCTCCCGTCGGAGCAGCGGCTCGCCCCCGGTCAGCCGGATCTTGGTCACACCCTGGGCCACGAACAGGCGGGCCAGACGGTCGATCTCCTCGAAGGTCAGCAGGTCGGCGCGTGGCAGGAACCGGAAGCCGGGGCCGAAGACCTCGCGAGGCATGCAGTAGATGCACCGGAAGTTGCAGCGGTCCGTGACCGAGATACGCAGGTCCCGCATCGGACGGGAGAGGCGATCGAGGAGCGTCGTCCGGCCCTGGTCCATCACCGGCGTGTCGGTCCGCGAGTCAGGGCGCTGGCTGGCGATGGCTCAGCCCTCGGTCCGCTGCGACCCGCGATGCGACCACGGCAACGAGCCACTCCGGGCCAGCCAGCCGACGACGACGCTCGTCAGGCCGACGAACAGGAGGAACACCTGGTCGAGGAGGTTCACTGGGGAGCCCACGACACCGACCCAGGTGCCACTCACGAGGCCCAGCAGGAAGAGCATGAGTGAGACAGCACCGACCGCGATGAGCAACCCGCCGCGACGCGGGACGGTCAAGCCAACCGCGCCATAGAGCACGACCGCGCCCGCGATGAGGTCGATCGTGTCCCGTGCGTGCCCGGTCACGAACAGCGGCGTGCCCCACGCCACCGACGGCGCACCAGCGATGGGATTGGGCACGAAGCCGAGCAGGCCGAACACGATGAGTCCCGCTCCCAGGACGAACGCCCAGACGACGCCCGGATCGCCACCCGCGCCGACACCCAGTCCACGACCCACTCGCTGTGCCGTCATGGCATGCAGCCTAGTCCTCCTCTGCCGACCCCGCACCCGCGCGGATGCTCTCGACCACACCAGCATCTGCCAGCGTCGTCGTGTCACCCAGTGGGCGACCCTCTGCGACGTCACGGAGCAGGCGACGCATGATCTTGCCAGAGCGGGTCTTGGGCAGGTCCGGCGTGAACAGCAGGTACTTGGGGCGGGCGATAGCGCCGATGTGCTTCGCCACGTGCTCACGCAACTCCTTGGCCAGGTCGTCGCTCGTGGTCACATCTGCACGCGTGGTGACGAACGCGAAGATGGCTTGCCCGCTGACCGGGTCCGTCTTGCCCACGACGGCCGCCTCCGCGACCGCGGGATGGTCCACCAGCGCGGACTCCACCTCGATGGTCGAGATGCGATGACCCGCGATGTTCATGACATCGTCGACACGGCCTAGCAGCCAGTAGTAGCCGTCCGCATCCCGCTTGGCACCGTCACCCGCGAAGTACATCCCCGGGAACCGGCTCCAGTAGGTCGCCTTGTACCGCTCCGGATCGCCGTAGATCCCCCGCAGCATGGCCGGCCAGGGTCGCTTCAGCACCAGGTAGCCACCCTCGCCCAGGGGCAGGCTCTCGCCGTTCGCGTTCACCACATCGGCCGCGATGCCCGGGAACGGGAACGTGGCGCTGCCCGGCTTGGTCTCGGTCACACCGGGCAACGGCGAGATCAGGATCTGGCCCGTCTCGGTCTGCCACCAGGTATCGACGATGGGACAGTGCTCGCGCCCGATGTTCAGGTGATACCACAGCCACGCCTCGGGATTGATGGGCTCGCCCACCGAACCGAGCAACCGCAGCGAGGACAGGTCGTGGTTGGCCGGGAGGGTCTCACCCTGCTTCATGAACGCACGGATGGCGGTCGGTGCCATGTACAGCACCGACACCTTGTAGTCCTCGACGATCTGCCACCAGCGGTCCCAGCCGGGGGTGTCCGGCGCTCCCTCGTAGAGCACGCCGGTGGTGCCGTTGGCCAATGGGCCGTACACGATGTAGCTGTGCCCAGTGACCCAGCCGATGTCCGCGGCGCACCAGTAGACATCGTCGGGCTTGATGTCGAAGACCATCTCGTGGGTATAGCTGGTGCCCAGCAGGTAGCCGGCCGAGGTGTGGATGATGCCCTTGGGTCGAGCGGTGGTGCCCGAGGTATACAACAGGTACAGCATGTGCTCGGAGTCGACCGGCACGGCCGGACACGTCGCATCCTGGCGATCGACGATGTCATGCCACCAGACATCGCGTCCCGGCGTCATCGGGGTCTCCTGGGCGTCCCCCAGGCGCCGGACCACCAGCACATGGTCGATGGATGGTGACGCGGCAGCAGCCTCGTCCGCGGCGGCCTTGAGGTCGACATGCTTCGCCCTGCGCCAACCGCCGTCCGCGGTGATCAGCAGCTTCGCCTGGGTGTCCTCGATGCGACCCTGGAGTGACTCGGCGCTGAAGCCGCCGAAGATGACCGTGTGGGGCGCACCCAGCCGCGCGCAGGCGAGCATCGCGATGGGCAGCTCGGGGATCATGGGCATGTAGATGGCGACCCGGTCGCCCGTGCCGACGCCCAGCTCCTTGAGCGCGTTCGCGGTCTTCGAGACCTCTCGGAGGAGGTCCGCATAGGTGATGGTCCGGGTGTCGCCCGGCTCACCGATCCAGTGGTAGGCGACCTTGTCGCCGAGGCCGTTGGCCACGTGCCGATCCACGCAGTTCTCGGAGACGTTCAGAGTGCCGCCGGAGAACCACTTGGCGAACGGCAGGTCCCATTCCAGGGTCGTCCTGAAGGGTGTCCGCCACGTCAGCGTCTCGCGGGCCAGCTTCGCCCAGAAGCCCTCGTAGTCCTCGTCGGCATCGAGGTACAACTGCGCCGACGCATTCGCCTGCGCCACGAACGCCGGATCGGGCCGGAAGGTACGGCCCTCGGCCATCAGGTTCTCGATCTCGTGCGACGTCCCCGACACCGCGGTGGCATCAGTTGGCTGGGCGGGCGGCTCGTTGGTCATGAGAACCTCCGGTCGGGCAAACGGGGCGTGTGCATCGCTCCTGGATGTCGGTCGCTCGCGGCCGCGGGGTGATTCTACCGGTGTGGGCACAAGCTGGACCGGCGGAGCCGCACCACACCGACGTCGGCCCAGGCTGGACCGGCGGGCTGCACCATCCGGGCGCCACCCTGCGAGACCGTGTCCCGCTATCCTCGCCGGGAGGACACGCAGGGAGACACCAGTGACCGAACCGGCCGACGACCGGACCGCCGAGGACCCGCCAGGGCGGAACGCGGCAGGACCAGCAACGGACCAGCGGGCCGATCTCCGGACGCTGGTCGGCCGCTACGTGCCAATCACACGCTGGGCGCCGACGTATCCCCGCGAGTGGCTTCGCGTCGACCTGGTGTCGTCGCTGACCTCCTGGGGGGTCATGGTGCCTGTCGCGCTGGCGTATGCGGGGCTCGCCGGGATGCCCGCTTCGGTCGGTATCGTGACCGCCATGGTCGCCCTGGCAGCGTATGCCGTGTTGGGCAGCAGCCGGCATCTCAAGGTGACGACGAGCTCGACCATGGCCGTCATGTCCGTATCGGTCGTGGCTCCGCTCGCTGCAGGCGATCCGGTCGCATTCATCGGCCTGACCGCGACCCTCGCCTGCATCGTCGGCGGCCTGCTCATCGCGGCAGGCTTCCTGCGGCTCGGATTCCTGTCGGAGTTCCTGGCCAAGCCGGTCGTGACCGGCTTCATCCTGGGCGTCAGCATCACCATCATCGTGGGCCAGCTGCCCAAGGTCTTCGGGGTCGCCGGCGTCTCCGGCACGGTGCTGGACCAACTCATCAGCTTCGCGGGCCAACTCTCCTCGGTGGATCCATGGGACCTCGTCCTGGGCGCCGGAGCGCTCGTGCTCATCCTCGTGCTGCGCCGGATCGACCGGCGCATCCCGGCACCCCTGGTCGCGCTGGTCATCTCTATCCCGCTCGTCATCATCTTCGACCTCGGCGCGAAGGGCGTGGCCATCGTGGGCCCGGTGCCTACAGGGATCCCGCTGCCGTCCATCCCCGCGTTCGAGGTCCGGGATCTGGCGTTCCTCTTCGCCGGTGCAGCCGGCATCGTGTTCCTGGCCCTCGGCGAATCGATCGGCTCGGCGCGAGCGTTCGCTGGTCGTCACGGGTACCGGATCGATGCCGACCAGGAGCTCATCGCCCTGGGTGCGTCCAACCTGTCGGCGGGCCTGTTCGGCGGCTTCGCCGTGGACGCCAGCCTGTCCCAGACCGCGACCGGTGAGGTCGCCGGGAACCGGACGCAACTGGCCTCGTTGGCCACGGCCGCGCTGCTGCTGGCGACGGCCCTGTTCCTCGCACCGGTGTTCCAGAACCTGCCGCAGGCCGTCCTGGGCGCCATCGTCATCGCCTCCGTGCTCGGACTCATCGACGCGTCCGAGCTGATGCGCTACGTGAACCAGCGCCGGACCGATTTCCTGCTGGCGGTCATCGCGTTCGTCGGGGTCCTGGGGACGACGGTCCTCATCGGCCTCGTGGTCGCTGCGCTGATGTCCGTGGTCATCCTGCTGTACCGAGCGAGCCAGCCCGCGCTCGTGACCCTGGGCAAGCCGCCCGACCCACCCGACCGGTACGTGGACGTGAGCCGCACACCGACCGCCGCGGCTGTGCCGGGACTGCTCATCCTGCGACTCGACACGCCGCTCTACTACTTCAACGCCAGCGAGGTGGAGACGCGCGTCCTGCGACTCGTGCGCGAGGCGGCACCCCAGGCGCAGATCGTCGTCCTCGATATCGGTGCCACCCACGATCTGGATGTGACGACCGGCGACATGCTCCTGGAGCTGTTGCGTTCCCTGCGGCAACAGGGTGTCGAGCTGGCCCTCGCCCAGGCGAAGGGTGCTGTCAGGGATCGCATGCGCAAGACCGGGCTCATGCAGGAGCTGGGCCGCCATCAGGTCTACCCCACGGTCGATGCGGCCGTGCGGGACCTGTCGGACCCTCCTGGGGCGCCCGTCCCGGAGGTTCCGTAGTCGCTCGACGGTGGCCGCATCGCGTCAGGTGGGTGGTCGGCCCGCCGCGCCCGTACCGGTGACGTCGGCCGTCGTCGTGTCCGGCGCTCCGGCAGCGCCGCTCCGATGGCGGAGATGGATATTGGCGGACGCGAACGCGAGGGCCAGGCGACGGCGTATCTCGGCGGGTACCGACCAGCGGGCTTGCGTCCGCACCTTGGCGGTCATGATGAGCGTGACGCCCAGATCGGTGAATTCCGATGTGGAGCGATAGCCAGGTGGCCCCACGATGAGATCTGCCCAGTCCGCGTCGGCCGCGATCTCGCCGCCGACGCGGTCCATGATCGCGATGACGGCCTCCACGTCAGCGTTGCGGACGCCGGTGATGTCGATCACCGCCACCGCGAACACGCGGGTCAGGTTGGCGGATACCCGGATCGTGCCGTTGGACACCGAGTGCACGATCCCCTTGGCATCGCGGACCACCGTGCGCCGGAGGCCCACCTCCTCCACCGTCCCCTGCACGTCGCCGAGGCGGACCGTGTCGCCCTTGTAGTACTGGCCCTCGAAGAGGATGAGGATGCCCATGATGTAGTCGAGGATGACGCTCTGACCCGCGAAGGTGAGGGCGGCGAGGACCAGGCCGAGGCCGGCGACCGCCGGCCATAGACCCAGCAGGCCGAAGATGAGGAACACGATGGCGATACCGACAGCAGCCCGGACCAGGCTGTTGAAGAGGTCCTCCAGGGTCGCCGCGCGCTTGGCGAGTTCCTCGTCCGGTGCCCCGGTGGGCATCGCCCGCTCCTGCGCGCCCAGCAGCCCGGTCACTGCGCGGTGGATGAACGGTCGTGCGAACCGCCAGACCAGGAACAGGCCGATGGTGATGACGACGATCGTGATCCAGTTGCTCGACAGCCAGTCGGCGAGGTCGCTGGTCGCCTCAGTGCTCGGGATCACGGGTCGGTCGACCGGTGTCCCAGGAACCGGACCGGATCACAGGCCACCGATGCCCTTGCCGATCAGGACCACGCCGAAGATGAGCAGCAGCACGGCCAGGACCGTCGCATTGTTGGCACCCAGCCAGCTCTTGGCCGAGTCGAGGCGCGACCGTGCAGCTGGTCCACCGAGGCGGTAGTAGAGCACCGGCACCGCGATGCTGAGCGAGCCGATGACCACGAACACCAGGACCACGATGGCGGCATCTGCCACGGGCAGACGCGCCTGGGCGACGATCAGGGCAGCGGCGGCGGCCAGGATGAGGTTCTTGGGATTGACGCCCGACAGGAGCGCACCCATGCCGAAGGCCTTGCCTGGCGTGAGTTCCTCCACCGCCTGCAGCCACTTGGGCAATGGGGCCGCGACGCCCGCCGGAGGGCGGCCGCTGAGCTTCTCCCAGCCGAGCAGCAGGAGCAGCACGCCCAGGACCACCTTCAGCAGGGCGACCCATGTCGGCTGGCCGCCGCCCCCCATGCCGAGCACGCTCGAGAGCATCAACACGATGACCGAGACCGCCAGCAGGCCCACGACCCAACCGCCCAGGAATGCCGGCCCGTTGGCACTCGCGCGCGTCGAGAACAGCATCAGGATGACAGCGATGACGGGCACCGGGCTGATGGCGACGCCGAGCGCGTACGGCAGGATGTCACCGATGACCGAGCCCATGCCCCCTCCTCCTGGTTGCCTGACCGGGTAACGATAGCGTGCCGGTCCGTCGTCATCCGCACGGGAGGATGTGGACGCGCGCCGACGATTCCATCCTGACCTGCGTCACGACCCGCTCGGCCGCAGGGGAGCCACGACCATAAACCGCGAGCCTACCGATCCCCATCCACCGGACGTTTCCGACTCGGAGCCCCGCAGCACGAATGGGACCGTGGCTGCGGCCCCGGCAGGAGGCCGCTCCTTCTGGCAAGACGACATCGACGAGGTATTGGCCGTGGTGTCGCTGGGAGCTGCCACCCTTCTGTCGGCGTGGGGCGCCTACCAGTCGACCCGCTGGAGCGGCCAGCAGTCGGACTCGTACGCCGAGTCTGCCCGATACCGAGCCGGGTCGGGTCGGTATGGCACCATCGCCTCCCGACAGTTGCAGATCGATGTCGAGATGTTCCTCAACTGGCTCGACGCGCAACAGACCGGGGATACGCTCGTCGCGAACGACGTCCAGGAGCGGCTGCGCGAGGAGTTCGTCCCCGCGTTCCAGACCTGGACGGCGATGGCCGACGCGAGCGGGCGCCTGCCGGACGGGATGCCCTTCGACATGCCCCAGTACACCAACACGGCGCAGGCGCAGCGTGACGCCCTCCGGGAGCAGGCGGACGTGCACTGCTCGAGGCCCAGACAGCGAACCAACCGGAGACGATCTCGTGCTCACATCCGTCCTGTTCGCTTCATTGCTCTTCTTCGCGGGGATCGGCTCGCGCTTCAAGCCAGTCTCGATCCGCCGCCGCATGGGCGCCGTGGCCGTCGTGCTCTTTCTGTTGGGGCTGACGATCGAGTTCAGCCTGCCCCAGAACGACGGCCTCCAGCGCTGGCTCCCGGCGGCCCCAGCCGAGTGGCACGCCGAGCATCAAGGGTCAGGTCCGCAGGCAGTCGCCGCGCGTGTCGAAACAGCAACGCGCTGAGGACCAGGACCCAGGTCGGAAACGACAGGGCGAGGACCGTCGAGAACAGTGGCGTCAGCAGAAGCACCGCACCCAGCGTGTAGCCCAGCCACGCGAACCAGCTCGGCAGCACATCGGCGCTGCGGGCGATCGACGTGGTCGTGAACACGAACATGGCAGCCATCCGGATGGCGAACACGAACATGAGCGTGTCGCCGTACACCGGCAGCAGTCGCGCGAGCGATGGGTTGGCCACCGCGTCGGTGAGTTCTACGGCGGCAGCCGTGGCGGAGGATGTCGCTGCAGCGGCGAAGAACAATGCGATGAAGACGACGCCACTGACCAACTGCACGTTCGAGAGCAATGCGTTCGCTCGAAAATGCGTGCCAGCGATCCACATCCGGAGAGCGACCTCGAACCACAGGAACGCGATGCCCGCGAAGGGCATCAGGTAGAGCCCCACCAGGACCACGCGGCGTCGGTCCGTGTTGGCGTAGAACGCGAGTATCTCGGCCGTGTCGCCCGAATGTGGTATGGAGGTGACGAGCAGGTACGACACCAGGGTCAGGATGCCGAAGATGACGCCCACCACGGCTGTGACCATGCCTGCGGTCCGGACGAGGCGCAACCTGGCGATCCGCTCAGTCAGGATGCCACGGCCCCAGGGGAGTCCCCCGGGGTCGTTGGCGTCCGGAGCCGGTCCCGACTGTGCGTCGGGGTCCTCGGTCATGATGCGGCCGTCTGTTCGTCGGTCAGGTCGCTGATGGCAGTCGCGACGTCCGGGTAGACATCGTGCGTCGCCTGCCCGTCGCCCTGGCCGCGGATGAGGTCCCGGACCTGGCCCACACCCCGCGCCAGGACGAGCCG
>JBBSOS010000058.1:0-10488 GCA_038259505.1 Candidatus Limnocylindrales bacterium
CGGATCCCACCGATGATGGACGAGTACCTGCGACTGGTCGGCCCAGGCATCCTCGCCTCGCTTGCAGCCGTGAACGTCCTGGTCATCAGCGACACGACGGGAGCGAACCACCTGCACCTCGGCCTGGCGTCGCTCGCGGTGCTCGTGTGCGTTGGCGTGGTGGCGTGGCGCCGGTCCTTGCTGCCAGGCCTCCTCGCGGCCGCCGCGCTGGTCGCCATCGCACGCTGGCTGGGCGTGGCGTAGTAGCGTTCGCCCATTCGTGGTGCTGCCGTCCCGTGATGATGCCGCGCTGATCCCGACGCCGACGACCACGGAGACAGCCACCGGTCCCCTACCCGACCGGTCGGTGGTGCCGGGCGTCTGGGCGCGCTACACCGACCTCATCGTCGAGCGGGGCGAGGGCAGTTGGCTCATCACCGTCGATGGCGACAGGTATCTCGATGACACCTCCGGCATCGGCGTCACCAACACCGGCCATGCCCATCCGACGGTCAGTGCCGCGGTCGCGGCGCAGGCCGGCAAGCTGCTCCACGGGCAGCAGAACATCGTGTACCACGAGGCCGGTCTCCGGCTGCACGCCCGACTGGCTGAACGCGCTCCAGCGCCTGGTTGGGCGGCGTTCCTCGGCAACAGCGGAGCGGAGGCCGTCGAGGCTGCCGTCAAGCTGGCGCGCGTCGCGACCAGTCGACCTGTTCTGGTCGCATTCCGGGGTGGCTTCCATGGCCGGACCGCGCAGGCGATGTCGTTGACCAACTCCCGGGTCACCGTCCGCGCCGACTTCGAGCCGCTCCCGGGATCCGTGCATCACGCGCCGTTCCCCGATCCATATCGGGGTGGCGGCGACTTGGAACAGGGACGGCTGGACTGGGAACGAGCCATGGCATCGCTGTTCGCCCAGCTCGTGGACCCCGGTCGGGTCGCTGCATTCATCATCGAGCCGGTCATCGGCGAGGGTGGCTACCTGGTGCCGCCGCCGTGGTTCCTGCCCCGACTCCGTCAACTGGCCACGGAGCACGGCATCCTGCTCATCGCGGACGAGGTCCAGACGGGCTACGGGCGCACCGGCCGCTTCTGGGCGATCGAGCACTGGGACGTGGTCCCCGACATCCTCGTGATGGCCAAGGGCATCGCATCGGGTCTGCCACTCTCGGGCATCCTCGCGCCGGCCGACCTGCTCGCTCGATGGGCGCCGGGTGCCCACGGTGGCACCTACGGCGGCAACGTGGTCGCATGTGCCGCAGCCCTGGCCACCCTGGATGTCATCGAGCAGGAGGGGCTCGTCGCCAACGCGGCGGCGCGCGGTCGACAGTTGCTCGACGGCCTGCGCGCGATGCAGCCGCGTCACCGGCGCCTGGGCGACGTACGCGGCCTGGGCGCGATGGTGGCGCTCGAGTTCGTCGACCCGAGCGCAGCGGATCCCCTCACACCGGACCCGGCACTGGCCAGGCGGGGGCTGGCCGAGCCGCTCGAGCGCAACCAGATCCTGCTGTCCGACGGGTCATGGGGCCAGGTGGTGCGCATCATCCCGCCCCTGGTCACGACCTCCGCCGAGGTCGAGCTGGCCCTGGGCATCATCGCGGGGTCGCTGGTCGCGGCAGGCGCCTGAGGTCGCCGGACGCCAGCGCGGGTCGCCAGTCCCTCAGCGCGAGGCAGCCGGTGCCGTCAGGATGAGGAACCCATCGATGTCGACCCGGGTGTGGCGCTCGTTGCGCACCAGGATGCGCACCCGGTGATCGCGGACCGACCCCGACCACCGATGCGCCAGCAGCGTCTGGCGTGGCCGATGCGCTGACAACCTGACCGAGACGATCGTGCCGGGCTGATCGTCGAACCGCACCCAGGGTCGGGTCAGGGACCGGCTCCACGGGCCCACGACAGCGACCGCAGAGGCGTGGATGCCCAGCGAGAGATGGCTGCCGGGCGACCCGCTGCGCAGGACCGTACCGCCGAGTGCGGTCGGCGCCTTGACCGTTCGCCATCCGTCGCTTGCCACCACCGCGGCATCCGTATCATCGATGAGATGCACCACGAACGGCGCGGCGGCGACCCAATGGCTGCTGTTGCCGCGGTCATCAGTGGCTCGCACCTCGACCTGCCAGGCGTGCCGGAGGCGCAGGTGCAGGCTGACGCCATGAGCCAGCCGTCGACCCAGGGGCACGGCCTGCCACACGCCGCCTGCCGTCCTGCGGCGGACCTGGTACTTCGCGATCGAGCCCTGGCTGTCGTGCGCGGTCGGCCACGTGACGACCACCGGCGCGAAGCCCGTGCCCACCGTCGCATGCGTCCGGAGGGTCACCTGGGGTGCGCCGAGCGTCGGTGGGCTGACATCGGGGTCGAGCGTGCTCACCACACGCCGGGCGAGCCTGTCGGCGACCGGGTCGGTGTCCAGGCCCCGGCGGTTCCAGATGACCACCACCGAGGTCTCCAGGCGCGGCAGGAACCACATCGATGTCTCGAACCCATCCAGTGAGCCGCCGTGTCCCCAGGCGACGCGCCCGCCCATCTGGAGGCGCCGCGTGCCCAGCCCGTACTTGTGGCTGTTGAACGTGGTCATCAACTCCAGGGACGATGCCTGGAGCACGTGGCCGCCGTAGAGCGCGCGTGCCCAGATGGCAAGGTCCCCGGGGGTCGATACGATCGCCCCGGCAGCCCCGAAGAACGTGGCGATCGATGTCGTCGGCCGCAGGCCCGTGCCATCGCCCTGGGGGATCCACGCGCCGTTCCGCCGAAGGTAGCCCATGGCGACCGTGCGCGGTCCCGACTCGGCCCCCTGGTACCAGGTGCTGTCCAGCCCGAGCGGGTCCAGGAGCCTGTCGCGGATCTCGCGCGCCACGCTGTGGCCAGTCACCTCCTCGATGATGCGGCCCAGCAGCACGAAGTTGGAGTTCGAGTACTCGAAGCGTGTCCCAGGGCTGAACCGCGGGGCACCGATCAGGGATCGCACCTCGGGGTACGTCCAGACATGGCCCGGTCGGCCCTCCACGAGTGCCGTGTACCGGGGGCTCCACCACATGTCGCGCACGCCACTGGTGTGCGACAGCAATTGGCGCACGGTGATGCGGCCGGCGTTGGGGACCCTGGTCTCCCAGCGTGACAGGTGGTCACCGAGCGACAGCCGCCCCTCCTCCCGCAACTGCAGGATCACTGCGGCGACGAACGTCTTGGTGACACTGCCGATGGACAGCGGGGTGTCCGGTCGCATCGGTTGGCTCGGCGCCAGGCGGGACTTGCCACTCACGCCCGTCCACAGGCCAGCGGGCGTATCGACCGCGGCGGAGATGCCCGGCAGCGGATCCTTCGTTCGTACGGCGTCCAGCACCGCCTGCAGGCGGGTCGCCAGTCGCGGGTCGACACCCGGTCCGGCCGCCAGCGAGGGGGCGACCGTGGTCAGCAGCAGCGCCGCAGCGAGTGCGACGGCGATGACTGACGATACCCGCCGCAGGACACGGGCCCAGAGTGGTGGCACCCGGCAACGGTACACCCGGTGTGGCCAGCCGCGGGGCAGATCCTGCGCCGGTACCAGCCGGTCTATGCGTCGAGCCCGGGATCCTCCCAGACGACCTGACCGTCGACCATGGTGAGCAGCACCCGGGTGTCCCGGAACGCGACTCCGGGGGTGTTGACCGGGTCGCCGTCGAGCAGCACGAGGTCCGCGCGCCGTCCGGGCTCGATGGACCCTGTCTCGTTCTCGGCCCTCGACGCGAGTGCCGAACCTCGGGTGTAGGCGCGCATGGCGACCTCCACGCCCAGCCGCTCCGATGGGGGTCCGAGGGGTCTGCCCGCGGGCCGATCGGGGTCCGTGCGGCGGGTGGCGACCTCAAGCAGACGCATCGGATCAGGGGTCGTGACGCCCCAGTCGCTGCCGATGGCGATGGTCGCACCCAGGCGGGCGAGGCTGCCGAACGGATACATCCGCTCCGCGCGCTCGGCACCCACGAGGGACGACGTCGACGAACGGCCGTCGCCATCATCGAAGGCCCGATACGGGAGACGATCAGCGATGACCCCGAGCGCCCGGAAGCGCGGCAGGTCCTCCGGATCCACGAACTGGAGATGCGCGACCTGGTGCCGGCTGTCGCGCGGACCGTTCACGCGCCGGGCACTGGTCAGCGCATCCAGGACCTCCCGCACGGCGCGATCCCCGGTGGCGTGCGCGTGGACATCGAACTGGGCGTCATCGAGCGCACCGCACAGGTCGCGCAGGGCCGCCGGATCGTGGATGCTGGATCCCCGGTCGCCCCGCGAGCGGCCGTACGCGTCGAGGTAGGGCGCCAGCATCGCAGCGGTGGCGTTCTCGACCACGCCATCCTGGACGATCTTGACGGTCGGTGCCCGGACGCGGCCTGCGCCACCATCGTCGACGAGCTGCCGGCGCACCACCAGGTCCGGTACCTGCTCCAGTCCGCGGTCGCCCTCCCACGCCAACGCGAGGGCGGCCCGGCCGGTCAGTTCGCCCCGGCCGGCCACGGCCAGATACGCGGCCTGGCACGCCGCATCGACATGGGCGTCCTGCCAGGTGCCGATGCCGTACCGATGCAGCTCCGCCTGACCCCGCAGCAACGCCGCCTCGAACTCCGCCCCCGACACGACTGGCAGGACGTCCGCCACCAGGTCCAGCGCATGCCCATGGAGCGTGCCGGTCAGCGACCCGTCGGCGTCACGCTCGATGCGCCCGCCGGCTGGATCGGGCGTATCAGGCCCGACACCTGCCATCCGGAGGGCCGCGCTGTTGACCCAGACACTGTGGCCGTCGCGGCTCACGAGGAACACCGGCCGGTCCGGGACGACCTCGTCCAGCAGCGATGCCCTCGCGAGGCCGTCCGGGAAGGCACGCGTCGACCAACCCTCGCCCACGATCCAGGGGCGCTCCGGGTGGTCGGCCGCGTATCGGGCGACGACGTCCAGGTAGGCATCGACATCATCCGGTTCGTCGCTCAGCCAGCACCGCGCCATGCCCAGCCCGGCCAGCAGGGGATGCACGTGTGCGTCACCGAACGCGGGCACCAGCAGTCGATCACCGAGCGGGATCACCCGGGTCCGGGGTCCGCGGGCCCACGCCAGGTCCGCCTCGCTGCCCATGCCAGCGATGCGGCCAGCACGGACCGCGACGGTATCGAGTGGGCCACGATGCTCGACACCTGTCCAGATCCGCCCTCCCGTGAACATGACGTCGGCACGCTGCTCCATGGCCATGGGCCCAGTCTAGGGATGCGTTCGCGGCTCCATGTGACGGTCGCGGCCGTGGCAGTCGCTGGTCACCGCATCCGCCGCGCGTGCGTGCTCAGGGCCGAAGCGACGCCGGCAGTGGACGATGGCGGACCGGCGCGGAGACGTGTCGCTCGACCATCGCGCGGCTGCCGGCGACGCCCAACTGCTGGGAGAGGAACGTCACCTTGGCCGCCTGTGTCGCCAGGATGGCATCCCGGGTCGGCAGCTCCCACAACTGACGCTTGTGGGGGCCGAGCGCCTTCTTGCGGGTCTTGTACACGAACTGGCTGTCGGTCTCACCCGTGGATCGCTCGTCTGCGGCGTTGGCGAAACACCATGCCTCGATCGAGGCCAGCACGTCCGCAGGCAGGTCAGGGTGGTCGTAGAGCGTGTTCTGGAAGCCGGTCGCCAGATGGATCTCTGCAGTCTCGATCTGCGGGAAGCGGTGGAACAGCTCGTCGGGCAGCGTCGAGGCGCCATGCTGGACCGCCCCCGCGAGTCCGTAGCTGCGGCACACCGCAGAGAGCCGTTCGAGGGTCCCGAAGTCGAGCTTGACCTCGGCGACGCCGCCGTCGGGCAGGGGCACGCCGCCATGCGAGGTCCCCGTCTGGACGCTGACCTTGGACAACCCGATGGCGGCCGTGCCGGCACGTGCATCGAGCTCCCGGCGATATCCGTCGAGGTACGCCCGGAGCTCGGCCTCGGTGGAGTTCTCCTTGCCCACCTCGCCGATCTCGCCGCCGATGGACACGGTCTGGTCGGGGCCCTCGTGCTCGCGGATGAGAACCGACAGCTCTGCCGCGCGCTGATAGTTCGTGTGCTGCTGCTCGTCGACGGAGTCCAGCGACAGGTCCACGAGGGTGGAGGAATCGATATCGATGTTGCTGTAGCCGACCGCCAGCGCGTCCACGGTCGCCCGGTGGAGGGCGGAGGTCACGGCGTCCGGGTCGTTGGCGTACTTCTTCGCATTGAACTGGTAGTGGTCGCCCTGCACGAATACCGGTCCCTGCCAACCCGCTGCGATGGCGCCCGCGAGGACGCTGGTGATGTACTCGCCGGGTCGTTGGAACGTGTACTCCTGCTCGCTTCGAGCCAGCTCCAGGATGATGGCCCTCGAATCGATCGCCATCGACGCCTCGAAGATGACGCGCGCCATGTCGAAGACCTGCGTCCGGAGGTTGACGGCGGGAACGGTGAAGCCGCTCACCTCGCCACGACCCCGCGCCATGTACAGCTCATGGATGCTCGCCGATGGACTGCCCAGCGTCTGGGACGCCTCCCACACCAGCCAGCGTGCCGCCTGGACAGTGGGCTCATCCTCGCTGAACGTGGCGGTCCAGACGACGTCCCGGATGGCAACCGAACGGAACCGGGCCTCGTCTTCGATGACCAGTCGCTCGTCCTCGATGTGGGCGACGCCCTCCAGCAACTGCCGCAGGGCCGCCACGGAGGTGGCCACACTGGGTTGGGTCATCGGTGCTCATCCTCCTGGTGGGCGCGTCGGGTGGGCCGACCGTCCTCATGCGGGACCGTCACGTGGTCTGGCGGCATCGCGATGGTACCTGTCCGGCAGCAGCGCGGTCGATGACACATCGTCGACGACACGGCTCAAGCGTCCTGGTCAGGATGCGATCACGACCGCGGAACCGCTGGACACGGCATCCCGTCTGCACGGCGAGCCCATCATCGCCACGGAGTCCCCCCATGCACCGCACCATGTCCGCCACCGCGCTCCTCGTGGGCGGCCTCATCATGTTCGCCGCCATGCCCGGACTCGCTGAGGACCTGACGCCGGACCCATTCCCGGCCGCCTCGGGATCGTCCACGGGCGTCCCGCTCGAGGGCACGACCTGGCTGCTCACCGATCTCCGCCTGTCGGGCGCGTTCGCACCCATCCCGCCTGGTGCCCCCGCGACGCTGATCCTCGACGATGGTCACGCAGGCGGCACCGGCGGCTGCAACGACTGGTTCGCCGACTACACTCTCGCCGGCGACTCGTTGGCCGTTGGCGTCGTCGGTTCGACGCTCAAGCTGTGCGAGGGCGCAGGGGGCATGGTCGAGACGTTCTACTTCGCCGACCTGCCGGCCGTTTCGGCCTGGGTCATCGATGGCACCACGCTGACGCTCTCCGCGGACGATGGACAACCGGTGCTCAGGTACACGGTCCAGCCGACGCCCAGCCTCGTCGGGTCCTGGGTCGTCACCGCCTACGGCGTCGGGGGTGACGCGCTGGTGCCGGTGGATGATGGCAGCGTCACGCTCACCATCGCTGCCGCGAGCCTCAGCGGAACGGCCGGCTGCAACCGCTTCCGGGGCAACTGGACGCAGGACGGCAGTACGCTTGCCGTCGGTCCTCTGCTGTCGACCAAGATGGCCTGCGAGCCAGCCGAGGTGATGACCCGTGAGACGGCGGTGATGGCGGACCTGGAAGCCTCCACCGCGCTGCGCCCGAGCGCCGATGGCGGGATCGAGCTGCTGGACACCACGGGTGCCGTAACGCTGGTCATCGTCCCGGACGCGTCGGAGGGTACGCCGGCCGCCTGACACATCGGACGCTGAGTCGAACTGGCGTCCGTCAGCGTCGGCCGGTCCGGCGCCCCACATAGTCAACGAGCACGTACTCGCCCAGGTGCTCGGGATCTGCGTGGAAGGCGCGTCCATGGTTGAGGCGCGTGATGTGCTCCACGAAGGCGCCCAACGCGGGCGATCGCTCGAGCATGAAGGTGTTGATGACGATGCCCTCACGAGTGCACCGTACGACCTCCCTGAGCGTCTCGCTGATGGTCCGGCGCGTTGGAGGATAGGCGAACTCCACCCGTCCATCCTCGAGGTGCGCGGTCGGCTCGCCGTCGGTGATGACCAGCACCGAGCGATTCACCGCGTGTGACCGGGCCAGCAGGCGCCGGGCGACCATGAGGCCGTGCTGCAGGTTGGTGCCGTACTCGTAGGCGTCCCAGCTGACGCTCGCGAGCGCTTCCGGAGGGATCTCCCTCGCCGAGTAGGCGAAGCTGACGACATGCAGCGTATCCCGCGGGAACCGGCCCCGGATGAGCGCCTGGAGCGCCAGCGCGACCTTCTTGGCGGCCAGGGCGCAGCCACGCAACAGCATCGAGCGACTCATGTCCACGAGCAGCACGGTCGCGGCCTCGATGCGCTCCTCAGCGTCGTGGACCACGAAGTCGGCGGGCGCCAGCAGGATCCGCCGACCGCCAGCAGCGACGCGGGCGGTACCCGGGCCCGGCGCGTTCTCCGTCCGTCCCAGGGCATTGCGGAGCGTGCCACGCAGGTCGAGCTCGAAGGGCCGTCCGAACTCCCACTGGCTAGATGTCTCGGCCCGTTCACCGGCCAGGCCCTGGTGTCGCGATGCGTGCCCACCGAAGGCGTCCCGCGACAGGCGGGCGAACAACTGGTCGAGCACCCGCTGCCCCAGTCGTCGCGCGCCCCGGGACGTCAGTTCCAGGCGCGGACCATCGCGCTCGACATAGCCAGCCTGCTCGAGTCGGCGAGCCAGCGAACGCAGGCCCGTCAGCTCGTCCGCGGCCTCGGGGCCGAGCAGGTCGCGCACCTCATCGTCATCGACGTCATCCAGGGCGCCCGGTTCGTCCATGCCGGCAAGCTGGTCGGCCAGCCGGTCCATCCGCCCGATGCGGGCCAACTGCTGCAACGCGCCATCGAGACCCAGTGACTCCCCGCCCCGGAAGGGCATCCGGTCCCCGAGTCCGCCGGGCAGGAGCTGGTCGAGTGTCGCTGCCAACTGCGCCAGATCCCAGCGCAACCGGTCGTCCCGGAGCAGGGCGTCCATCATCGAATCGAGCTCGGCTCGCTGATCGGGGGACAGGGACCGCATCAGCGACTGCATCGCCGACATGCGCTCCGCGAGCTGGGCCACGATGTCGTCGAGCGACCGGGCGCCGGGGAAGAAGGCGCCATGGCGGGCCAGGAACTCGTCCACGTCCGGGGCGCTCGGTTCGTCGCCCGAGAGCCGCCGGCCCAGGAGCCGGTCGAGATCGCGCACCCTCTCCCGGTTGGCCGCCAACTGCTCCGGTGTGGCACCACGGATGGCGTCGGCCATGCCCTCGAAGGCCGCGTCGAGGACCGTGCCCTGCAACCGCTCGACGAGGCTGCGGTACCGGTCGCGCGCATCGGGCTCCAGGAAGTCGTATTCCCCCAGGGCGCGGATGCGCTCGCCCACGTCGGTCGGCAACGCATCCAGGCGCTCCTGTCGCCGGGCAGCAAGCTCCGCGGCGAGTCGCGTCAGGCCGGTATCTGTGTCCTGGCTGTCAGTGGCACCCCCTGCCATCCGACGCTCGATGCCCCGTCGCTCGGCTGCCACGATACCCGCCAGTTCCTCGCGGATATCGCCCAGGACATCATCCAGGCGATAGCGCGAGAGCGCCTCCTTGCGGGCCCGGCCGAGTCGCCGCCGAAGCGCATCGAGACCGGGCATCGGATCGCCAGGTCGGCCATCGGCGCGGGGGACGCCTCGTTGCAGCAGCCGCATGAGGGCGCTCCCCACATCCCCCTCCTCCAGCAGGTCCTCGGAGAGCGCGTCCAGGACCTCGTCAGCGGTCAGGTCGGGCAGGCGCTGTGACCCGTCCCAGCGCGCGTATCGATAGTCCGTGCCGAGTCGGGTGACCCAGTCGTCCGGGATCCCGGGCTGCTCGTCGACCGTGCCGAGGGGGTCCATCCTCAGCCCCGGTACAGGCCGCCGGTCGACGCCCGGTCCTTGTTCAGACGGCGGTGCAGGTGGAGGCCCTCGAGCAGGAACTCCACGCCCGATGCGACGGCTGCCGGGGACTCCCCGATACCCAGGCGCCCGACCGCCGCCGGCATTCCCGGCGTCTCGCGCATCCAGCGCACGTAGTCGCGAGAGGGCACCGACTCGCCGGTGCGCATCACGAGTCCCGACTCGAATGCCTCGACCACGTCCGCCAGCGTGCCCAGCTCCACCCGGCGCGCGAAGACGTCGTGGATCGCCCGCGCGAGCAGTCGATCGACGACCCGTTCCTCGGGGATCTCGTCGCTCAGCGATTCGAGCTCGAGCTTGCCGACCGTCGAGGGGACGAGCGCGCCGAGGTCGCTGACCCGTGGCGCCACCGACGTCTCGCCCAGGCGCACCGCACGGCGCACAGCGTTCGCCTGGAGGGTCTCGATGTTGGCGATGCTCACCCGGACGCTGACGCCCGAGCGCTGGCTCACCTCCGACGCCCGACGCGCGAGATGGGACAGCTCCGCCACGATCTCGAGCATGAAATCGGGCTCGTCGACGACGAGGTCCGC
>JBBSOS010000059.1:0-10381 GCA_038259505.1 Candidatus Limnocylindrales bacterium
GAAGGTCACGTTGGTGCCGATGAACAGCAGCCAGAACTGGATCTTGCCCAGCCGCTCATCGAGCTTCCGGCCGGTCATCTTGGGGAACCAGTAGAAGAGTGCTGCAAGGATCGCGAACAGCGAGCCAGCGACGAGCACGTAGTGGATGTGGGAGACGACCCAGTAGGTGTCCTGGACCATGAAGTCGAACGGCACCACGGCGAGGAAGGCACCGTCGAGCCCGCCGATGAGGAACAGGGCGATGAAGCCGCAGGCGTACAGCATCGGGGTGTCGAAGGTGAGCTTGCCGCCCCACATCGTGGCCAGCCAGTTGAAGAACTTGATGCCCGTCGGGACCGCGATCAGGAACGTGAAGAAGCTGAAGAATGGCAGGTAGACCGCACCTGTCGTGAACATGTGGTGCGCCCAGACAGTGAAGCCGAGGGCACCGATCGACGCGGTCGCGATCACGAAGGCTCGGTAACCGAACAGCGGCTTGCGTGCGAACACCGGCACGATCTCGCTCACGATGCCGAACGCGGGCAGGATGAGGATGTACACCTCGGGATGCCCGAAGAACCAGAACACGTGCTGCCACAGGATCGGGTTGCCGCCGAGGGCGGGCTCGAAGAAGCCGCCTCCGTAGTTGCGATCGATGAAGATCATGATCAGGCCGGCGGTGACCACCGGGATGGAGAACAGCAGCAGGACGCTGGTCACGAGCTGCGTCCAACAGAACATCGGCATCCGCAGCAGGCTCATACCCGGCGCCCGAAGCCGGAACAGCGTGACCAGGAAGTTGATGGAACCCAGGATGGAGCTGATGCCCGTCATGATCAGGCCCAGTACCAGGAGATTGACGCCCATCTCCGGGGTGTGGGTCGACAGCGGTGCGTACATCGTCCAGCCGGTCGGGGCTCCGCCGAACAGGAACGAGCTCTCGATGAGTAACCCGCCCGCGAGGAAGACCCACAGCGACAGGGCATTCACGCGTGGGAATGCCATGTCGGCGGCGCCGATCTGGAGGGGCACCACGTAGTTGCCGAGGCCCGTGAGCATGGGCATCACGAACAGGAAGATCATGTTGATGGCATGGAGGCCGAAGATCGAGTTGTAGGTCTCCTCGCTGACGAATTGCAGCCCAGGGGCGGCAAGCTCGGAGCGGATGACCAGCGCCAGCAGGCCGCCGATGAGAAAGAACGTGAAGGACGAGATCACGTACATGATCCCGATCTTCTTGTGGTCGACCGTAGTGATCCAGTCGTAGACGGCCGCCCGTCGGTAGCCCTGGGCCTGCGGGAGCGTGGTGGAAGCCATTACCGATCCTCGCTTACTGGACCGTCAGCGTGCCGGTCATGTTGGCATGCACGCTGCAATAGAAGGTGTAGACGCCGGCCTTCAGGGGTGGCGTCTGGTAGACCGCATGCTGGCCAGCGGTGGTGATGGGCAGCCCGACCCAATCCTTGCCGTCCGGCAGCGCAGCCTTGATGGCCACGTTGTGTGGGTTGGCTGGATCCATGTTGGCGAAGTCGATGGTCAGGGGCTGGTCGGCGGGGGCGCTGAGCGTGCTCTGGTCGAACGCCAGGTTGTTCGACGCACTCAACTGAAGCGTTGCCGCGGCCGGACCACCGCTGGGCAGGGGGGGCGGGGTCGCCGCCGCCTTGGCCTGCTCGTCGGTCACCCACTGGTCGAACGTCGGGCGGTCGACAGCCCGGACCGAGAAGTACATGTCCGAGTGCGACAGGCCACAGAACTCGGCGCACTGGCCGCCGTAGGTGCCCGGCTCCTCGACGTTGACCTGGAACTCGTTGACACGTCCGGGCACGACATCGAGCTTGCGGAAGAACTGGGGTACGTAGAACGAGTGGATGACATCCGTGGAGTGCAATCGGATGTGGACGGTCTCGTTCACCGGGACGACCATCTCGGGGCCATCCTTGCCAGCTCCCGTGAAGCTCAGGCCCTGGTCCTTGTAGTCGAACGTCCACTGCCACTGGAACCCGGTCACATCCACGGTCAGGTCGGGATCGGGCTCGATGGCGTCAACCCGGAGCAGGACCCCGGTGGAGACGACGAACAGGATGCCCACGACGAGGGCCGGGATGACCGTCCACAGGATCTCCAGCACGTTGTTGCCGTGCCGCTGTCCGGGCAGCGTGTCGTCGCCGCGCTTGCGGCGGAACCGCACCGCGACCAGGATCAGCAGGCCCTCGACCAGGATGAACACAGCGACGGCGAGGATGAAGATCGGCAGGTACAGGTCGGCGGCCTCGCGACCCTGCTGGGTGACGACCTTGCCGGGCAGGAATGCTGGGCTACCGGCGCTGGTTGGGTGATCGTCACTGCGGGTGGCGCAGCCGGCCAGGAAGAGCGCCGTCAGCGCCGCGAGACCGATCCACGACAGGTACCGGGTCGCGGCGCGGGCCGCATCGAAGACGCGCAAGACTCCCTCGTGTTTCCATGAGCCGCTCAAGGACCGGCCTATGATACGGCGTGATGTCCCCGTCCGTTGGGTCCCGCCAAAACACAGCGTGCGCCCCGATCCTCCCTGGCCCGTGATGCTGTTGCGAGCGAGGGCTGACGGCCGGTCCTGGACCACGGCGCTGCCGGTGCGTGCGAGGGCTGGCGGCCGGTCCTGGAGCACGGCGCTGCCGGCCGCGCTTGGCCTCGCCGCCCTGCTGGTGGCGCTGCTGCCTGCGGTCACGTCCGCGCATGGCGTGCCGGCCGGGCCTCCGGATGCGTGGATGCTGTTGACTGGCTGGTCCTTCGAGGTCGAGGTCTGGCTGCCCATCATCCTGGCTGCCTGGGGCTACCTCGCGATGGTCCGATCGGTCGACCGGGAGCATCCTGGCAATCGGGTGCCGCGCCGACGCATCTGGTACTGGATGGCGGGCCTTGGGACGCTGCTGCTCGCCACGCAGTCGGTCATCGGCAAGTACGACACGACCCTGTTCACGGTCCACATGTCCCAGCACCTGCTGCTGACGATGGTGGCCGCTCCGCTGCTGCTCCTGGGCGCGCCCGTGACGTTGGTGCTGCGGGCATCCTCGTCGGAGGTGCGCAAGCGCTGGATCCTGCCGGTGCTCCATTCGCGGATCGTGAGCGTGCTGAGCAATCCGCTGGTTGCCTGGACACTGTTCGCGGCGGTGATGTGGGGGAGCCACTTCAGCTCGCTGTTCGACGCTGCTCTCGAGGACCCCGGCATCCACCAGATGGAGCACGCCCTGTACCTGGGCACTGCCCTGCTGTTCTGGTGGCCAGTGGTGGGCGTCGACCCTGCGCCGCGGCGTCTGTCCCATCCGATGCGCATCGGCTACCTGATGGTGGGCATGCCCTTCAGCTCCTTCCTGGGCCTGGCCATCTTCTCCGCCACGACGGTGCTCTATCGCCACTACGCGACCCTGCAGCGCGACTGGGGCCAGTCGGCCATCGATGACCAGTCATGGGCCGGCGGCATCATGTGGGCCGGCGGTGACCTGGCGTTCCTCATCGCGATGGTGTTCGCGGTCGTGACCTGGTTGCGCTCCGAGGAGGTGGAGGGTCGGCGCATGGATGCGCTCCTCGACCGTCAGGATGCGCAGGCCCGCCGAGCGGCATCGATCGCGGACCCAGGATCGGCGTCCGGGACATAGTCCAGTTCTGGCATCCGGCACATAGGGACCGGGCCCGCAACCGGCGCAATGGTCCAGGGCCCTTGGCTTGGTGCAGCCCCCACAGAGCGTGCCTCGGGATGCCCGGTTTGCCCAGTTCCCACCCAGCGGGAGTAGTTGGTGCTGGGCCCACGGTGTCGATAGCGACGGTGACCGTCTTGTGTCGGGTCTTGGGACTCGACTTCAGCGCCAGGATCTACCCGGGCCGGCGTCGCCTGCGGGACGGGCCGCAGATCGGACTCGTTCGCGTCCTCCGGGTGCGACTCGGGCCGGACTGGATATGGACGTACGAGGTCTCCGTCGCAGTCGGTGACCAGCGCGCGTGGGATGCCCGAGCGAGGCACCGAGTGACAGGCGTCACGTTCGTCGTCGAGGCCGAGACCCGTCTTCGTGACGCGCAAGCCCTGCTCCGGCGGATCCATCTGAAGCAGGAGATGGACGGACAGCCCAGGGTGGTGCTGCTCGTGGCCGCCACCAGGCACAACCGGCAAGCCCTGGTCGAGGCAGGAGACTACATCGGCGAGTCGTTCCCGATCGGCACCCGGGCTGCGCTGCACAAGCTGTCGCAAGGCGTGGACCCCGGCCGCGACTGCGTCGTCGTCCTCGGGCCCGTGGTCGATCATGGAGGATCCCCCATCTCGGGGTGATACAGCGACCCCGGTCAGAGGCACGGGATCCCCGGCGCGTCAGCGCGTTGGCGCGTCCTGGAGCTTGACGACCTCGTTGCGGCCGTCGGCCACGCGATAGGTGACCGTCACAGGTTGGGCGAGGGCTTGGTGCTCACGCAGGTGCTGGACCGGGAATCCTTCGTCGCGATACGGCAGACCCTTCGTGGTGAAGTCCATCGTTCGACCATCGGGGGTCCGGAGCTGGAAGCCATCGACGTCGACGAGGGACGTGCTGGTCACGTTGGTCACGATGCCGGTGTCGGTGTACAGGGCAGGATCGCAGCCGGCCACGACGAGTAGCGCCACGAGCAGCACTGCCGCACGACCCGAACGCTTCATGGCCAGAGACCCCTCATGCGCCGACACCATCGGATGGGGCGCATCACGAGCCGACGCGCCTCACGACAGGGGCAGGAAGATCGCCACGTCCAGGACGATGAGCAGGAACAGTCCGCTCAGGTAGGTGATGGAGTACTTGTACAGGCGGATGGCACGGGCGTCGGTGCCGTCGCGCCACATCAGGAATGCCTGGGACAAGAAGAGCACACCGAGGACCAGGGTGCCGGCGAGGAACACCAGACCCATGTGCGCCACCGCGAAGAAGACCAGCGTCAGCGCCACCATGAGCACCGAGTACAACGCGATCTGGCGGGTGGTCTCGGGCACGCCATGGGTCACCGGCAACATCGGCACGCCCGCGGCCGCGTAGTCGCCGCGGATGCGCAGCGAGAGCGCCCAGAAGTGCGGTGGCGTCCAGTAGAAGATGATCGCGAACAACAGCAGCGCCGGAAGCGTGATGTCGCCCGTGACGGCCGCCCAGCCGATGACCGGCGGCAACGCCCCTGCGGCGCCGCCGAGCACGATGTTCTGGGGTGTCGAGCGCTTGAGCAGCAGCGTGTAGACGATGACGTAGAAGCCCACCGCCAGCAGGGTCAGGAAAGCCGCCACCAGGTTCGTCGTCACCGCAAGGATGCCGAAACTGATGACGGTCAGCAGCAACCCGAACATGAGACCGTCCACGGGCGCGACCTGGTGTGCCGGCAGGGGTCGGCGACGAGTGCGGACCATGATCTCATCGATGTCCCGGTCGAGGTAGCAGTTGATCGCGTTGGCGGCGCCCGCCGCCAGGGTGCCGCCGATGAGGGTCCAGGTCGCAAGCCAGGCGAAGTGCAGCGGATCGAGGCCCTGCACCGTGCTCCAGGCCAGGATCATGGCGGGCAGGGTCGTGACCAGCAGCAGTTCGATGATGCGCGGCTTGGTCAACGCGACGTACGCGCCAACGAGCTGCCGACGGCTCGGACTGCCGACGGACGACGCATGAGCCCCTGAGTGGCTGCCGCGGGCCTCGGAACTCGCTGCACTGGCAGGGGAGCTGCTCGCACCGTGGCCCTGCACGCCACCCGCCGCGATGGAGCCTGCTGCGGGCAGGGTCGCCTCGGGGTCGCGGGTGCCGGCCTCCTGCCCCGTATCGCTATCGGCCGTGGCGGGCGCGCCGGCCCGCGCCTCGTACCAGGACACCATGGTGGCGCCCGCGAGCAGTCCCCAGATCGCCGCCCCGAAGGACAGGTGGAGCGTGACCGTCCAGGGCGCCAACGTCGTCCAGATCTGCAACGCTCCCACGATGACCTGGATCATGAACAGGACTGCCGCGGTACCCACCAGGGCGAACACCGACGAGGACACCTGCCGCCGCTGGTCCTGCTCCTCGGATGCGCCGGAGCGCCGGGCCGCACGCCAGATCGTGAGCGTCGTGATGGCGACGATGATGCCCACGATGAGGGTCACGAAGCGGTGCAGGAAATGCGCCAGTTGGAGGCTGGCGACCGTGGGGTCCGTCGAGAACGTCGGCAGCAACTGGCCACCGAAGAGCGGCCAGTCGGGATAGACGAGTGCCGAGCTGGTCGCAGTCACGTGTGACCCGAACAACAGCAGCGCATACACGGACAGGGCCGTGAAGCCGACCAGGAGCGTCATGCGCTGGCTGCGCCCGTGCAGCGGCAGTTCCACGGGGTAGCCGGCGCGAACCGCCAGGAAGATCGTGACCGCGAGCAGGATCATCGCCGTGGCGAGATGCGCGGTCACGGACTCGCCGGAGTTGTTCTGGGCCACCGTGACCATGCCCAGCCAGGCCTGGAAGCCGGTCAGCAGGAACGCCACCACCGACCCCATCACCAGCGAACGGGTCCGACGCTGGGATCGGAACGCCTCGATGACCAGGCCGAGCATGACGAATCCGACGACGACGCCCCAGAAGCGGTGGATCCACTCGAGCCACGCAGCCGAGTCGCCTGTCGGAGGGATGAGCTGCCCATGGCACAGTGGCCAATCCGGACAACCCATGCCGGAGCCGGTGCTGCGGACGATCACCCCGATGACCACCATGATGAACGTCGATACGACGGCGACGAAGGCGATCTTCTGGAAGCGCGACATGGTCCGGTGAGTCTATCGCGGGGACGACCGGACCGGCGCCGACTGCCGGACCGGCGCCGACTGCCGGACCGGGGCAGGCCGGACCGGGGCAGGCGGCACCGGGCCGATGGGCGGACTTCAGCGTCCGGAAGTATCGTGAGCCCGATGCATGCACCGTTCGCCACCCGGTTGTCGCGGCTCGGTCTGGTCGCCGCTGGCGCGCTCATGTCGGCAGCCCTGTGGGCACCTGCCGTCACGCTCGCGCAGGGTCCATCGCTGGCACCGGACTGCGGTCCCGCCAGTACCACCGGCACCTACGACGGTTGGCCGATCGCCGGGCAGGTGACCGCGAGTGGCAACCTGGTGCCGATCGTGGTCAGCAGCCAGAACGTCGCCGGCCCGCCGTCGCGGTTCGCCTTCGTGCTCGTCGATCCGCAGAACCAGTCCGTGTCGTCGGCCAGTGTGTCCGCCCAGGCCCGCTTCTTCGCGCTCGACCGGGACCCTGCGACCGCCGTCGCGACAGGTGACGGGGCGTTCCTCGACGTCGGCAATGGGACCGGCTTCTACCACGTTCCAGTGACCTTCCCGTGCGCCGGCAACTGGGGCCTGGAAGTGACCGCTGGCCTGGCGTCCGGCCCGGTCAGCGCGCGCGTCATCTTCACGGTCCTGCCGTATGGCAGTACACCCGCCATCGGCGCGCCCGCGCCGCGTTCGGAGACCCCGACGGCAACGACGCCCGAGGGCATCGCGGCCATCTCCACCGATCCCCAGCCCGACCCCGCCTTCTACACCTCGAGCATCGCCCAGGCGGTGACGTCGGGCAAGCCCGCGTTCATCGTGTTCGCGACGCCGGCCTTCTGCCAGACCGCCATGTGCGGGCCGACGCTGGATATCGTCAAGCAGGTCGCGCCCGACTACCGGGACCGGGTCGATTTCGTCCACGTGGAGCCGTATCAGCTCCAGCAGACGGCGAATGGGCTCCAGCCAGTCCTGGACGCGAACGGCCAACTTCAGGCCGTGCCCTCGGTCATTGACTATGCCTTGACCAGCGAGCCCTACATGTTCGTGACCGACGCAAAGGGCGATATCGCAGCCAAGTTCGAGGGCATCGCCGGAGCAGACGAGGTCCGCGCCGCGCTCGACGCCGTGGTCAGCGGCGGCTGACGTCCGCGCCGCGCTCGACGCGGTGGTCGGACCTCCTGCGTCGCCGGGCAGCAGCTGACTCAGGCGGGTCCGATGCCCGTCGAGCCCGGGGTGATGAGCGGTAGCCCGGTCGCGCAGCCGGGACAGGTCGGACCCGCCTCGAACGTCGGTACATCGAGCACCCACAGCGACCGGACCGGATAGCGCCGCCCGGTGTGGGGCGACGCCGTCTCGTGGATGCCACCGGAGCGGTCCGCGATGACCGAGGCCAGCACCAGCTCGCCGTCGCTCCCTTCGATTGCGGGCAGCATCGCCGCGAGCGAACCACCCGTCGTGAGGATGTCGTCCACCAGTAGGACACGCTCGCGGGGCGCGATGGTGAAACCCCGCCGGAACTCGCGGTGCGTGGACCCGTCAGCGCCGCGTACCTCCTCCGCGAAGATGCCCCGGACGCCCAACTGTCTCGCGACCTCGAACGCGAGGATGACGCCGCCGGTCGTCGGGCCAGCGACCACATCGACCGTCGGTCGTCCGTGCGGGTCGCGTACCAGGTCGGCCATATGGCCGCACAACTCCGTGACCGCGTTGGGGTACTGGAGCACCAGGAACTTCTCGAGGTAGCGATCGCCGTGCCGGCCGCTTCGGAGCTGGAAATGGCCGTCCCGGAGTGCGCCCGACGACCGGAACACGGCCTCGGTGCGCCCCGCGATCAGGGCCTCACTGGTCACGGTCGATACTCCACGCCCTTGACGCTCGCCCGGTCGCGGTGGGCAGGGAGTGCCGCGCCCACGATGTCGCGGTGCGACGTCATGCCCTGTGTCGCGCACCAGGTCCGGAGCTCGTCGATGAGCCGGACCGGCAGCACCGGGTCAGCGAACAGGGCCGTGCCCACCTGGACCGCAGAAGCGCCGGCCATCAGGAAGTCGAGCACGTCATCGAGCTCGCTGATGCCGCCGATGGCGACGATGGGGATCTCGACCACCTGGGCGACCTCGTACACCACCCGCAGCGCCACCGGTTTGAGCGCCGGGCCGGACAGGCCGCCATAGGTGTTGCCCAGCAACGGCCTGCGACGATGTCGGTCGAGGGCCATGCCCGACAGGGTGTTCACGGCCGAGATGGCATCCGCGCCGGCGTCGGCGATGGCGCGGGCGATGCCCCGGACGTCCGTGGCAGCGGGCGACAGCTTGACCAGCAGCGGCAACTCCGTCACCCGTCGGACCGAGGCCGTCACCTCGCCTGCGGCACGCGCGTCGAGCGCGAACTGGAGGCCGCCCCTGCCGACGTTCGGACAGCTGATGTTGAGCTCGATGCCTGCGACGCCGGGCTGGTCATCCAGCTTCCTGGCCACGGCCACGTAGTCGTCGACCGATTCGCCCGCCACGTTGACGATGACGGGCACCTGCCACGTGTTCCATCGCGGAGCGTACCGGTCGAGCACCGCATCGACCCCGGGATTCTGGAGACCGATGGAGTTGAGCATGCCAGCGGGCGTCTCGGTGACCCGGGGGGGCGGATTGCCAGCTCGAGGCTGCCGCGTGGTGCCCTTGCAACAGATGGCGCCCAGGCGGTCGATGTCGACGACCTCGCTGTATTCGATGCCGTAACCGAAGGTGCCCGACGCGACCAGGATCGGGTTGCGCAACACCAGCGCACCGTGCCGCCGGGGTGCCAGGTCGATGCCGAGGTCGATCTCGATGGGTGCTGCTGGAGTGGCACGCTCCGGGGCGATGGCAGTGGCGGGCTCCGTGGGGACGCCGTGCGCCGGGGCCCTGGGTGGTCGGCGGATGGTCGTGCCGCTCCCCGGGGTCGGGATCCGCGGCGGCGCACCGCACCTGCTGGTGATCACGGACCGCTTGCGCCTCACGTCTGGTCCTCCCAGACGATCTCGTCGGGCGCGAACACCGGCCCCTCGCGACAGACGCGCTGCGGTCCATCGACGCCGATGATCACGCAGCCGAGGCAGGCACCGACCGCGCAGCCCATCGCCTGCTCCATCGACACCTGGAGCCACGATGCGCGACGAGCCTGTGCCGAACCCGGCGCCGCCGTCCGACCGCCTCCCTTGCGACCCAGCCTCGCGACGCCCAGGCGGCCATTGCGTCCCCGGGCCAGTCGCGCCAGCGCGGCGAGCATCGGCTCCGGACCACAGGCGAACGCCTGGTCGGCCCATGCCTCGTGTGCAGCCACGAGATCGGTGACTCGACCGTGATGACCGATGCTGCCGTCGTCGGTGGCAACGAGGTATTCGACCTCATCGGGAAGCATCGCCGAGGGGTACACATCTGTCGCCCCGGCAGCGCCGAACAGGACGACGACCTGGCGACCGCTCAGGATGGCATCGTCGGCCAGGAACCGGATGCCCGCCACGCCCAGACCGCCCGCCACGAGCAGCAGGTGCCGGCTGCGAGGGTCGACCTCGAACCCGCGACCCAGCGGCCCGAGCATCCCGATCCGGTCGCCGGGCCGCATCCGGGCCAGCACATCGGTACCCCGTCCCGTGACCCGGAAGTGGATCGTGATATCACC
>JBBSOS010000060.1:0-10355 GCA_038259505.1 Candidatus Limnocylindrales bacterium
CACCACGTCGAGGCCCTGGAGCGGCAGACCGGCAGCGAGCGCCTCCGCGTTCTCCTGGAACGTGTACAGCGCCCCGACCAGGAGTGCCAGTCGCCCCCAGGCAGCGCCGGTCAGGCCCACCAGGGCGCGCAGCCCAGCGCCATCGGTGACGTCAGGTCGTTCCGGGGCTTCACGATGCAGTCGCGCCAGCTCCCGGATGGCCACGAACGCCAGACCGGCAACGGCGACCGCGACCGCCGCCATCAACCAGGACCAGTATCCGTCGTGGCCCGTGGATCGCATCGCCTCCGCAAGCGACGCCCCGCCGCCATACGTCGCGAGATAGGTGACCTCGTGCGCGAACATGCATGCGAGGAGGGCGAGGATGGCCGTCGAGGCGTGCTCGCCTCGCGCAGATCGGGGCGCGGAGGTGCGGAGCGTCAGGGATCGGCGCCGCTGGGACATGCCGCAATGATGGCAGACATGGGCTGCCGGGCCCCTGCCGTCGGACCCGCCGACACCGGGCTAGAGGTCATCGAACACCTGCGGCCGTCCATGGACGATCTCCACAGGTGCGGCGGCCCATGCCGACCGATGACGGCCGACCGAGGTCCACACGAATGCGAGGACGAAGATGGCTGCCTCAAGGAGCACGATGGTGGCGCCCGATGACACGTCCTGCCAGTAGCTGAGATACATGCCCACGGCACCGGCCGTTGCCCCCAGCAGGGCCGACAGGATGAGCATCCGGCCGAAGGAGTCGGTCAGCAGCCGCGCCGTGGTGGCCGGGATGATCAGGGTGGCCGCGATGAGCGTCACACCCACCACGTTGATGGACGCCACGATGGTTGCTGCGAGCGCGAGCGCGAACAGGACATCCACGCGACCCGTGCGCATGCCGAAGATGGGCGCCACCTCGGGGTCGAAGGTCATGAACAACAGCTGCTTGTAGAACAGCGTGATGAACACGCTGACGGCGATGGTCACCACGGCCACGACCGCGAGGTCGAGCAAGGTCACGCCCAGGATGTTGCCGAACAGGGCCGCCTCGAAGTTGGTGGTGAAGCTTCGGGTCTTGCTGATGAGCGCCACCCCGAGCGCGAAGCTGGCCGTGGTCACGATGCCGATGGCCGCATCGGCACCGATGCGCCGGCGACGCGAGACCCAGTTGATGATGAGGGCCGCGGCGAAACCCCACGCTCCCGCGCCCAGGTAGAAGTCGACGCTCGCCACATACGCCACGACCGCGCCCCCGAAGACCGCGTGCGACAGGCCGTGGCCGATGTAGCTCATGTGGCGGAGGACCACGTAGACACCGATGAGGCCACACAGCAGCCCGACCAGGACGGAGACCGCGAGGCCGCTCCGGAAGAACGCATAGCCGAGTGGTTCCGTGATGAGGTCCATCAGGGACTCGGGAGATGTTCGTGCGCCGCGCCGTCGTGTTCGTGAAGGGCATGCTGGTGGGGCATCCCGTCGTGCTCGTGGTGGGCGTGCTCATAGCCATCGTGCTGATGTCGCAGGGCATCCCGCAGCCGGTGGGGCGCCGCATCCGCGACCAGGACGCTGCCGTCCTGGCGGACCACCCGCAGGTCCGCGGCATAGGTCGCGTTGAGGATGGGGGCCGTGAACACCTCGTCCGGATCACCCTCGGCGATGACCCGCCGGTTGATGCACACGACATGGGGCAGGTGCGCCGCCACGGAATTGAGTTCGTGGGTCGTGAGCACGATGGTCACGCCCTGGCTGTTGAGGTCGGCCAGCAGGTGCAGGACCTCGTCCCGGGTCCGGATATCCACGCCGCTCGTCGGCTCGTCCAGGAGCAGCAGCACCGGATCGGCGATGAGCGCTCGGGCGAGGAAGACCCGCTGCTGCTGACCACCTGACAACTCCCGGATCTGTCGAGCGCCCAGACCGCCGATGCCGAGGCGATCGCGGACGCGATCCGCCTCCGTGCGGTCGCCCCCGGTCATCCAGGGTCGCCACGGCGATCGCGACCAGCGGCCCATGAGCACCACCTCACGAACGGTCGCGGGGAAATCCCAGTCCACGGTCTCGAGTTGCGGCACCCAACCGACCCGGGCCGGGTTGCCGGAGCGTGCATCCCGGTCGTCGACCAGGACCCGCCCGCGGAGCCGCGGCACCTGACCGACCATCGCCCGGAGGAGGGTGGTCTTGCCCGCACCGCTCGGTCCGACGATCCCGATGAGGCCGCCGCGTGGCAGCTCCAGCTCGATATCCTCGAGGACGGCCGGACCACCGTAAGACGCGCTCACGTTTTCGAACCGAACGAGCGGGGACGATGGCCCGCGCAGCGCGCGAACGTCCCGGAGGTCGGTCGTCACGGCTGCCAGGTGTCCGCCACCGGGTAGTCCTCGAACGTCGCGGTCCCCTGCCCGCCGAGCGCGTCCATCACGACCTCCATGTCATCGCGGAGCATGCCCATGTAGGTGTGCTCGGTCGCGTCCTGTGGCCCGGGCGGCTCGTCATCCCGGAGCTTGTCCACGAACGCGGCGCCCGTCTCGCTGGCGATCTGCTGCAGGACCTTGCTCGGGAAGACCTCGGAGCCGAACACCGCGGGCACATGCTGCTCCAGGATCTGGTCGATGAGCCGGGCGACCTCCCGGGCGCTGGGATCGGAGAAGTCGGACGCCTGGACCGCACCGATGACATCGAACCCATACTCGCGCGCCCAGTACGCCCACGAGTCGTGATAGGTGAGCAGCTTGCGGTCCGCTTCGGGCACGGTCTGCACCGCGGCACGGATGCGAGCATCCAGGTCATCGAGGTTCGCGCGCAGGCGGTCGAAGTTGGCCGCGTAGTAGCTCGCGTTGGCAGGATCAGCCTGCGAGAACCAGTCTCGCATCAGCTCCGCATAGTGGATCGCGTAGTGGACGTTCATCCACAGGTGGGGATTCGGGTCGCCCTCCGACTCCGGGAAGCTGAAGTCGAACAGCCAGTCCGCCTGGCCGATGGTGTTGTCACCGAGGTACTCGATGGACGCATCGGGGCGCTTGGACGCCGCCGCGAGATCAAGCGTGGGCTGCTCCAGGTGGAGCCCGTTGACGACGATGAGGTCCGCATTCGAGAGGACCCGGGCATCCGATGGGCTGGGCTCGAACGTGTGGGAGTTGGTCGCGTCGGGCACGATGCCGTGCAGCCGGATGCGGTCGCCCCCGATGTTCCGGGCGAGGGAGCTGATGGGCGCCACGGTGGTCGCGACATCGAGCATGTCCGGCCCACCGGTGAGGTCGTCCTGCCAGCCGAGGTGGGGCACGGAGACGTCGGACGCGGCCGCCGTTGCCGGCGGGGCCGATGACGACACGGGCGACTGGGCAGCGGTGGGCGCCACGACCAGTGCGAGGAGCGCACCGCTGAGCAGGGCGGCGTGACGCATGGGCATCTGGTCTCCATCATCGCTGCTGTTGAAGCTTGCTATTACAACATATCGCAACAGCGTGTTGACGCGACATCGCACCTATACTTCGCGCCATGATCGCCACCGGATCAGTTCCCGCTCCCGATGGTGCCCCGGCGCGTCGTGACGCCGATCGCTGGGCCACCGCCCGGGAGCAGCTGCATGCCCGCGGACTGCGCTGGACGCCGCAGCGTCGGATGCTCGTCGAGGTACTCGGTCAGACCGACGGGCATGTCACGGGCGCGGAACTCGTGGAGCGGTGTCGCCAGAAGGATGCATCGACCATCCCCTCGACCGTGTACCGCACGCTGGACGTCCTCGAGGCACTCGGGCTCGTCCGTCATGCGCATGGGCCGGACGGCCGCGAGGAATATCACGTGCTGCCCGAGACCGAGCACGGGCATCTCCACTGCTCCCGCTGCGGCAGCAGTTGGGACATCGGCCCGGGCGAGGCAGCCGGGCTCGCGGTCGCACTCCAGGATGGTCGTGGGTTCCAGATGGACCTGACCCACCTCACGGTGTCGGGGGTATGCGGCCCCTGCGCGGCCGCAACGCCAATCGACACGAACCTGCAAGGCGAGACCATGTCCTGAAGTCCGTCGGGCAGGACGGGAGCGACAGGCTGGAAGGATGCGTGCCATCTGTCGCGCTTCGAACGAGAGGGAGAGCCCGATGAGATCCCGCAGACTGCTGGTCGCACTGGCCAGCGCGACCTTGGTGGCCTCGGCACTGACGGTGCCAGCCATCGCCCAGGACGGCGACCAGTCGACCGCCCAGCCGACGGGCACCCTGCCGGGCGACCCGTCGATCGCCGTCGTGCAGGTGGCCGATGGCCTCATCGACCCCATCAGCGTCTCGAACGCAGGTGATGGGTCCGGCCGGGTGTTCGTCGTCGAGCGGACCGGCCAGATCCGCATCGTCGACTCGGACGGCAACCTGCTCGACACGCCATTCCTGGACATCAGCGGCTCCGTCAAGGACGACTTCCTGGAGCAGGGCCTGCTGGGTCTCGCCTTCCATCCCGACTACGCGACGAACGGTCAGTTCTACGTCTACTACTCGGACTACGCCACCAATGGCAACCTGCGGCTCGTCCGGTACAACGTATCGGCCGACGACCCGAACGTGGCCGACCCGGACAGCGCCCAACTGGTCCTGGAGATCGCCGCCGATCCGTACATCAACCACAACGGCGGTACCGTGGCGTTCGGCCCGGACGGCTTCCTGTACTGGACGACCGGCGACGGCGGACTTGCCGGCGACCCGTATGACAACGCCCAGGACCGGCGTAATCCCTTCGGCAAGATCCACCGCATCGATGTCGATACCTCGTCCTCGCAACTGAACTACTCGATCCCGGCGGACAACCCGTTCGCGGACACATCGAAGGTGAACCTGAACCCGCCCGACCCGGCGGCCTACCATCCGGGCGCCGACGCCACCATCTGGGCGTACGGCCTGCGCAATCCCTGGCAGTTCTCGTTCGACCCGAAGACCGGTGACCTGTACATCGCCGACGTCGGCCAGAACGCCTGGGAGGAGGTCGACTTCCAGGAAGCCGGCGCGGCGGGCGGTCAGAATTACGGCTGGGACTGGATGGAAGCGTCGCACTGCTACCCCGAGTCGGTCAGCGAATGCCCGCGGGGTCAGGTGGGCGTGCTCCCGGTCGCCGAGTACGACCACACCACGGGTGACTGCTCGATCAGCGGCCTGGGTGTCTCACGCAGCAGCGACTCGCCGTCACTCGACGGCGTGTACCTGAACGCCGACTACTGCTCCGGCCGCATCTATGGCCTCGCCCGCGACGACTCCGGCACGTGGCAGTACCAGGTGCTGCAGGACACGGCCCTGTTGGTCCCGGGCGGCGGCAGCGACGAGGCAGGCAACGTGTACCTGACGTCCTGCGAGTGCAGCTACGGTCGCGACTACGACCCGGTCACGCAGTCGAACGGCAAGCTGTGGAAGATCGTCCAGGCCGACCAGGTCCCCGATGGCGCCGTGACAGCGCCGCTGGAACCTGAAGGCAGCCCGGCACCCGAGACCTCGGCCCCCGAGACGGCCAGCCCGGAGCCGTCCGCGGCGCCAGCCACGGAGGCGCCGGCCACTGAGGTCCCGGCGACGGACGCACCCGCGACTGAGGCGCCGTCGAGCGACTCCCCGGCAACGGCCGTGCCGGGGTCGGCGGCTCCGTCCGAGTCGGCCGTCCCATCCGGGTCGGCCGCTGCAAGCGCCAGCGCCAGTGCCGACAGCGCCACCATCAGGATGGTGGATACCGCCTTCAAGCCCAGGAAGCTGACCATCCCCGCCGATACCGAGGTCACCATCAGCCTCCCCAACGAGGGTGCGTCGGTCCACGACTTCGTGATCGACGAACTCGATATCAGCGTCGAGGTCAAACCGGGTGAGACGGGCTCGGTGACCATCGACGCGCCTGCCGGCAAGTACACCTACTACTGTGCGGTGCCAGGCCATCGCGAGGCCGGCATGGAGGGCACGCTCACGATCAAGTGACGCGACCGCCCGGTAGCCATGTCCACGACCCCGGGGCACGCCCGGGGTCGTGCCGTGTCAGCCGAGCTGGCACAGCTGCGGAGCATGCTGACACTCGTTGACCGGTATCCCGACCTATGATGTCGGACCACCAATGACAGATCTCGGCGCGCGCCCCAGCGCGTCGCCAGCGATGGAGGTCGGCCAATGCAGTCCCGATCTGGGCGGAGTGCCCCTTGAACGTCATCACGGCCGAAGGCCTCGTCAAGGTCTACAAGTCACGCAAGAGCGAGGTCCGCGCACTCGACGGGGTCGACCTGACGGTCGAGGAAGGCACCGTCCTGGGCCTCCTGGGCCCGAATGGCGCGGGCAAGACCACAACCGTCCGCATCCTGTGCACGCTCCTCCGCCCGGACGCCGGGCGTGCCACCGTCGCCGGGTTCGATGTCGTCACCCAGGCGCAGGAGTTGCGTTCGGTCATCGGCCTGTCAGGTCAGTACGCAGCCGTGGACGAGAACCTCACTGGTCGTGAGAACCTCTGGATGTTCGGTCGGCTGTACCAGCTGGCGAGCGCAGAGGCGGGTCGGCGGGCGGATGAGCTGCTCGAGCAGTTCGACCTCGTGGAGGCTGGCAGCCGGGTCGTGAAGACCTACTCCGGTGGCATGCGCCGCCGTCTGGACCTCGCCAGTGCGCTCATCGGGCGGCCCCGGTTGCTGTTCCTCGACGAGCCGACCACGGGTCTCGACCCGCGGAGCAGGCTGGGGATGTGGGAGGTCATCCGTGGGCTCGTCCGTGAGGGCACGACCCTGCTGCTCACGACGCAGTACCTGGAGGAAGCCGACGAGCTCGCGAACACCATCGCCGTGGTCGACCACGGCAAGATCATCGCCCGGGGCACTGCGGACGAGTTGAAGACGCAGGTCGGCGGTGAACGCATCGAGGTCGTCGTTCGCGAGCGCACGGAGATCGACCACGCGGCCGGGCTCATCCGACCGTACGGAGTGGAGGACGCAGTCATCGACGCGCATACCCGCAAGCTCACACTGCCGTCTGCCGGTGGTGCGCAGGCCCTCGTCCAGGTCGTCAACGCCCTGACCGAGGCGGACATCGTCATCGACGACATCGGTGTCCGACGACCGACCCTGGACGATGTGTTCCTCTCGCTCACCGGTCACGCGGCGGCGCCGGTCGCGGAAGCAGGAGTCGAGGAACTGGTTGGGAGCCTGGCATGACGGCCTCGACAGCACCGACTCGCGTGATCCGTGGCGGCTGGCGTCAGGCCCTTGCCGACGGCCTGGTCGTGATGTGGCGTAACCTCAAGCGCATCCCCAGGATCCCCGAGCTCGCGATCTTCGCGGTCATCCAGTCGATCATGTTCGTGCTGCTGTTCGCGTTCGTGTTCGGCGGCGCGATCCCGCTCCCCGGCTACACCCAGCCCAACGCCTATCGCGAATACCTGATGCCGGGCATCTTCGTCCAGACCATCGCATTCGCCTCCGTGACCACGGCGATCGGCATGACCGACGATATGGCGAAGGGCATCATCGACCGATTCCGGTCGCTGCCGATGGCACGCTCGGCGGTCCTCACCGGGCGCAGCTTCGCGGATGCGATCTACCAGACTGGGATCCTGGCGGTGCTCATGGTCTCCGGCCTGCTCGTTGGCTGGTCCGTCAACACTGGTATCGGCGAGTTCCTGTTCGGCGTGATGCTGCTGGTGATGTTCGTGTTCACGATGTCATGGATCGGCATCTGGCTGGGGCTGTCGGTGCCGACGGTCGAGGTGGGTCAGCAGGTCGGGTTCGTGGTCATCTTTCCCATCACGTTCATCTCCAACGCCTTCGTGCCCATCCAGACGATGCCCACCTGGCTCCAGCCGTTCGCCGAATGGAACCCGGTGAGCACGCTGACCGCGTCCCTGCGTAACCTGTGGGGGAACCCCAATCCGTTCGCGACCGACAACCTCCCCTCACAGCAACCGATCCTGGTGACGCTCGGCTGGGTCGTGGTGCTCCTGGCGGTATTCGTACCCCTGGGCGTCCGGAAGTACCGCTCGACAAGCCGCTGATCCGGGGCCCCCGGGGGAGGCCCGGGGCCGGAGCCGGTCGAGGTTCGGCGGCCGGTCCCGGTCGACGTTCGCGGCCGGTCCCAATCGACGCTGGCGGCGGGCCGCAACGGGCCCGGGATGTCACGGTGCTTTCGGGCCGCGAGCCGGCGCCAAGACCCCCGCCGGGTGTCACCGTGCTTGACCGCGATCCGGCGCCAAGACCCCCGCCCCGGGTTTCGCCGCCGATCAGGGCCGTCGGCACGGCGCTTGGCCGGGATCCTGCGCCCAGTCGCCCGCCCCGGGTTTCGCCGCCGATCGATCGTCCGGGAGTCGAACGGGCGGAGAACAACGCGCTGGTCAGACCCAATGGGCGCTGCTGTCGCGCATCTCCGACGGATCGACGCTGGGGCGCGGCATTGTGGCGGAGGAAGGCGTTCCAGACGGGCTCGCGGCCGGCTGTCGACCGGTTCCTCCGCCCGTTTGATCGTCTGACGATCAATGGGCGGCACAGACCGCCGGCCAGGCGCAAGGGCCGCACGGGCCGCCACTGCGGGCCAGGGACGCACGGGCCGCCAAGGGCCGCCACTGGCCGACTCCACCCAGAACGGCGCGGTCAGGCGCTGGCGACCTCGTGCCGACGCAGGGAGGGTCGCCAGTCGATGACGTACAGGAACAGCACCGGTATCAGGTAGAGCAGATAGGCCACGATCTCGATCACCGTCGGGCTCGCACGGTACCCGAACATGCCCATCAGCACCGAGCCGATCGCCGACGACTGGGGCAGCACGCCGCTCAGGTCGAACAGGGGCGCCATGACGGGCAGGTACCCGGCCTCCGTGAACTCGTGGACGGCGTACACCACGAGTCCGGCGGATACGAAGATGAGCAGCACGCCCGTGACCGTGAAGAAGCGGCCGAGGTTGATGCGGATGCCGGCAGCGAAGATCGCCCAGCCGAGTCCCATCGCGACCGCCAGACCCAGCGTGCCGCCGAGGACGGCGCCAGTGACATCCCCGGACTGCGAGGCAAGGATGGCCAGGAAGAACAGGGTCATCTCGATCCCCTCGCGGATGACGGCGATGAATACCAGGCCGATGAGTGCCCGGGTGCTCCCCAGCGCGAGTGCCGCGGATACCTGGTGCTCCAGCTCGCCCTTGATGGCGCGACCCTGTCGACGCATCCAGAACAGCATCCGGGTCATGATCACGACCGCGGCGACAGCGGCGATGCCTTCGAGGGTGGCCTGCAACCGGTGATCGAGCCGCCCGACGGTGTTGACGAGCACGACGCCGATGGTCAGCGACAGGAGCGAGGCGAGCGCGGCGCCGAGGATGACCGTGGGCAGCGCATCGCGGCGGCCAAGCTTGACCAGGTAGGCGCAGATGATGCCGACGATCAGGGCGGCTTCAAGGCCATCCCGAAGTGCGATGAGGAACGCGCCTGCCATGGATCTCCCGAACCGTGCCGCGCACCGGGCTCAAGGGGCTCGCATCTGCGCCATGGGAGGATAGTCCCGCTGCGCCTCTGGCGTCAACGGCACCTGAACGGCTTGGTCAAGTGCTCCTGACAAGCACCCCGGCAGCCACAGTCCGAGGTCGATCAGCGCCGAAGCGCCACACTGACCCGATGACGACTGCAGCGCCCTTCCGCGGGACCGAGTACCAGTCCCGCCTGGAACGGGTGCAGCGCCGACTCCGGGGCACCGGACTCGACGGCCTGCTGCTGACCGGGATGCCCGACTTCGAGTACCTGACGGGGTTCCAGGCACGGGTGACGTGGACCTCCTACTCGCGGATCCTCGCGGTCGTGGTCCCCGAGAGCGGCACGCCATCGCTCCTGGTACCGGGGTTCCTCGAGGCGGAGGCGAGGTCGGCGTCCGGCATGACCGTACGCACCTACGGCCGCATCGACCAGCCGCCCATCGCCGAACTGGCGAGCCTGGTGGGCGACGTCATCGGCCGAACCGCGACCCTTGGTGCGGAGCTGGTCGGCGAGACGCGGCCAGGCATGGCACCTGAGGACCTGCGCCAACTGACGCTGGCGCTCCCGCAACTGCACCTCCGGGACGGGGCCGCCCTGATGCATGCCGTGCGGATGCGCAAGTCCGCGGATGAGATCGAACGTCTGCGGCGCGCATGTGCCGCCAACACGCATGCGTTCAGGAGGGTCTTCCAAGGCGATCTGGCCGGCATGACCGAACGTGATGTCGCCGCGGACCTGGTCCGGGAGGCGCTCCAGGCGGGGCGCGAGTGGGATGGCTGGACGATGCCCGGTTGGGTCGCCATCACCTCGGGTCCAGGCAACTACGACCGGTTCCTGGGCCACCCCCGCCCCCGGGTGCTCGAGCCGGGCGACATGGTCTGGGCGGACCTCGGCGTGACCGTCGATGGCTACTGGTCCGACTTCTGTCGCGCCGCCGTG
>JBBSOS010000061.1:0-10293 GCA_038259505.1 Candidatus Limnocylindrales bacterium
GTCCACCACGACGGGCAGCACGTCCACCACGAATGGCAGCACGTCCACCACGACTGGCAGCACGTCCACCACGAATGGCAGCACGTCCACCACGAATGGCAGCACGTCCACCACGAACGCCAGCGCGCCGGCGACGACTCCCGGGGCTCCTTCGACCCCCGCCCATCCTGCGACCCCCGGCGCCCCATCGACGGCCGGCAGCGAGGCAAACGCCCCGACGCAGGTGCCTGCCGGCCCGGCCACCGATTATCTGAAGCCGCTCAGCCAGATGCGCAAGGGGATCGCGGCGCAGATGACGCGCGCGGCGTCCGTACCGACGGCCTACGAGACCGTCGAGGTCGACATGTCCGCGGTCATGCGACTCCGCGACAGGTCCAAGCGCGCATACACCGAGCGCGAGGGGATCTCGCTCAGCTTCGTGGCGTTCGTGACCAAGGCTGCGGTCGTGGCGCTCCGCAAGCAGCCGGATCTCAACAGCCACTGGACCGAGGAGGGCCACTGGATCCGTGCCGCGATCAACATCGGGGTCGCGATCGCCGTCGATGACGGCCTCATGGTGCCCGTCGTGCGTGACGCAGACGGGTTCAGCATCCACGGCCTCAACAAGGCCATCAATGAGGTCGCGGCGCGGACACGCACCAGGAAGCTCAAGGCGAGCGACATCGGCGGCGGCACGTTCACGGTCGACAACACCGGCTGGACCGGGTCGATCCTGACGCTGCCCATCCTGAATGTCCCGGAGGTGGCCATCCTCACCATGGAGGCCATCGTCAAGAGACCCGTCGTCATCGAGTCCGCCGGAGGCGACAGCATCGCGATCCGGCCCATGATGGCCATGGTGCTCGGCTTCGACCACCGGGCCACGGACGGCGCCCAGGCTGGCCGGTTCCTGACCGATGTCAAGCGCTGGCTGGAACAGGTCGACGACACGACCCCGATCTGGTGACCACGGCCACCGCACCTTCCTCCGAACGATAGTCAGGACCTGATATGCAGCGCGAGACCTGATATGCAGCGCGAGCTTCCGATGTTCACCCCGCCCGGCGGATCGGGAGGTCACGGGCACGAGCCGCTGACGATCGCCATGGGCGGCGGACGATTCGATCCCGCGGCGGATGGTTCGACGGCACCGCGCCGGCACCCCGACTGGATCCGGGCCAAGCTGCCGAGCGGGCCGAACTACCAGGAGCTGAAGGGCCTGATGCGCGACCTGACGCTCAACACCGTGTGCGAGGAAGCCCGCTGCCCCAACATCGGGGAGTGCTGGGAGCAGCGCACAGCCACGGTCATGATCCTGGGCGACACATGCACCCGGGCGTGCGGGTTCTGCGCGGTCAAGACGGGTCGACCGACCTGGAACGACGACGACGAGCCACGTCGCGTCTCCGAGGCGGTCCGCCAGATGGGCCTGGAGCACGTGGTCGTGACCAGCGTCGCCCGGGACGACCTGCCCGACGGCGGAGCTCACATCTTCGCGGAGACCATCCGGGCGATGCGGCGTGCGTCACCCGCGATGGGCATCGAGGTGCTCATCCCGGATTTCAATGGCCAGGACGGGCCGCTGCGGACCGTGATGGAAGCCGGTCCCGACATCCTCAACCACAACGTCGAGACGGTCGAGCGACTACAGAAGCCGGTCCGCAAGCGGGCCAGATATCACCGTTCCCTCGAGGTGCTTCGGGTGGCCAAGGCGCAGGCCCTCGATATCGCGGGACGACCGGGCACCGTGCATACGAAGTCGAGCCTCATGGTCGGCCTGGGCGAGACCCGCGACGAACTGTCCACCACGTTCCGGGACCTGCGCACGTACGACTGCGACATCCTGACCATCGGGCAATACCTTCGACCGTCCGACGCTCACCTCCCGGTGGAGCGCTACGTCCACCCCGACGAGTTCGCCGAGATGAAGGCGGAGGCACTGGCACTGGGCTTCAAGCACGTCGAGTCCGGGCCCCTCGTTCGATCCTCGTATCACGCCCGGGACCAGGTGCCCGAGGCGGCCAAGCGGGCGCGTGGTTCCATGGCCGCGGCGCTGGCCGCGAACGGCCTCGCGCTCGACAGCTGACGAGCTATCTGGCACCACCGGTGGCCGGCAGCCTTGACCGGAATCCATCGAGGAACACATCGAGCCCGAAGGCGAAGTCGCCGTCCGCGCCGCCGCCGGTGCGACTCGAGCGATGCCACTGCGCGCTGCCCGACAGGTAGCACTGGAACGCGCGCTGTGCGCTGCCTGCCTGAGCGGCCGGCAGGCCGGCCTCGCACCACAGGCCGACCATGCGGTGGTGGATATCGGCGATGGGTGGCTCATCGGGTGACATCCGGCTGAGCAGTGGCACGAGGTTCGGGTGCGCGGTGGCGATGGTTCGGAACGACCAGCCGTACGCGCGGACCCGGGACTCCCAGTCGGCGCCCGAGTCCGGGGCGGGCAGGTCCAGATCACGCAACAGACGACGTGCGACCGCGTCCAGCAACGCGGCCTTGCTGGGGAAGTAGCGGTAGAGCGACATGGCCTCGACCCCGAGCTCGTTGCCGAGCCGCCGCATGCTCAACTCATCGAGGCAGTTGTGGTCAACGTAGCGCACCGCAGCATCCATGATCCGGGCGCAGGACAGCGGCTCTCGCGACGCCGAGCCAGCACCGCCACTCGCGTCCCGGCTCGATCCGCGGTCCGCATCGGGTGCGTCAGAAGGTGGTGCGAGCACAGCGCCGGGAGCGTGCGCCGCCTCGCGATGCTGGTCGTTCATCGCTGCCAGAGTCTACATCGACGCCCCGGGAACCACGGCCCATCCTCGACTGTCCGGCCCGCCCGAATCGCCCCTGACCGACGTCCCGGGACCACAGCGACGATGTCGCTCACGGCCTGTCAGCGCGGCGCGAACCGCTCGACCTGATCGTGCCGCGCGAGGAACACCTCCGAGACCATGGACGGCGGGAACAGCCCGTGCTCCACGACGCCCACGGTCGTCGACAGGCGGACGGCCAACTCCGCGGGATCGTCGAACGCGCCCAGGTAGTCGGCGATGATGCCGCCGTCGGGGCTCGGCGCCACATCCCGCAGTCGCACGTCGCGCATCCGCCGCAGGGTCGCCGGTAGCCCGTACGCCAGCAACTCCAGGGGTACCGGCGGCGTGAGTCGGTCGACCAGCTTGTCCGACGAGACGATGACCAGGAACCGGTCCGCTGCTGCGGCGACCGCCTTCTCCCGGGTATGCGCGGCACCGCCGCCCTTCACGAGCCAGCCCGAGCGTGTCACCTGATCGGCGCCGTCGAGGGCCAGGTCCAGCCTGGTGGGCGCATCGGGACCGCTGAAGTCGTCCACCGTGAGCCCAAGCTCCCTGCCCAGCCGTGCCGTCTCCACGGATGTGGCGACGCAATGGATGTCCAGCCGACGGGCCGCGAGCGCCGGCAACAGGTAGGCGACGGTCGAGCCGGTCCCCAGGCCGACCTCCATGCCGTCCTCGACGACCTGCGCTGCAGCGGTGGCCGCCAACTCCTTCTCACGCTCGATGGACACCGTGTCTCCTCCCTCGACGGCACGCCCAGGCCTCGACGGCACGCCCAGGCCTCGACGGCACGCCCGGGGCGCGCCGGGACAGCATGCCGCAGATCTCCGCGCTCGCCCACAGCATCCGGAACGCCGACCCGAGGCGGCTGCGGATGTCGCCGTCCTCCAGGCCAACGAAGGCAGCCGGGCCGATGGCACCGACGACGCGACCGCGCAACGGCCCGATGCGTGGCGATCGACCACGTCCGCCGGCAACCCCACTGTAACCGCCAGCCGCCTGCTGCCCGCGACCAGTAGCATCTCCGGCGTGCCCGTCGTGCTGTCCCGCAAGGTGCCCCTGACCGAACTCCACTGTCATCTGGGCGGAGCCGTGACGCCGGCCGTCATGTGGGGCATCGCACATGCCCAGGGCATCCGGCTGCCGACCAAGGACTACTGGGAGTTCCGGGACATGATCACGGTGTCGCCGAGGCGCGCCCGGTCGTTCGACGGCTACCTGCAACTGTTCCACTGGACGGAGCTCATCCAGTCATCACCGCTCGCCGTGGAACGCTCGGTCTACGAGGTCGTGGGCGGGGCGTATCGGCGGAACAACGTGACCACGATGGAGCTGCGCTTCAATCCCATGAAGCGCAACCGCGGTGGCGAGCAGGACCTCGACCACATCATCAGTGCCGCGACGCGGGGCATGGATCGCGCCAAGCTGGAATACCCGGTCACGCCAGGCCTGCTGCTGTGTCTCGACCGGGCGTTCCCGTACCAGCTCAACGAGATCATCGTGGAGAAAGCGATCGCGTACCAGGCGCGCGGCGTGGTGGGCATCGATATCGCGGGGCCGGAGTCGGATGGGTTCCGCCCCGCGGAGTACAAGCGATTGTTCGATCGGGCTCGACGGCGGGGCCTGGGTGTCACCGTCCACACCGGGGAGTCCGGCCCGGTCGACGAGATCGCCGAGGTCATCCGCCAGCTCGAGCCATCACGCATCGGCCACGGTGTGAAGGCGGCGTACGACCCGCGCACCATGGCCATGATCCGGGAGCGCGGCATCACGCTGGAGATCTGCCCCACCAGCAATCTCCATACGCGGGTGGTCACGGGCTGGGATGAGTTCCGCTGGATCTTCGATGCCTTCCGCCAGCACAAGATCCGATTCACCATCAACACCGATGGTCCGGAGATGCTCAAGACCTACATCCGGGATGAACTCTCCACGCTTGGGCGCCTGGGGATCCTGTCGCGGGACGAGCAGTTGATGTGTGCCGAGTGGGCACGCCAGGCATCGTTCGTGGCGGGTGTCAGTGACCTGCCGTTGCCCCGTCGCGGTCCCGCGGCACGGGCCGCTGTGGAACGCGAGGAGGGATGACTCGTGATGGATGTGCTCCCTGGAGGTGTCGCTGGTGCTGACGCGTGCCCTCGTGACGGGCATTGCTAGACTGCGGGTCTCAGCCCCTCGAGTCCCGGAGGTCCCATGACACAGGAAGACCTGAGCGTCAAGAAGGAACGGCCGACGGCACGCGCCGGTCGATTGCCGGTCGGCGTGGCGCGTCGGACGCTGTTTGCCACCAGTGAGCTCTTCCGGAGCCTCTCCCTCGCGTCGGCGGATGGCTTCCGGGCGTTCTCGAACGCCGTCGATCCCGAGATCGGCAACGAGGATCGGGATCTCGTCCGAGACGTCACGGACGCCATGTTCGACGCCAATCGCCGCTATGTGAACGATCTGGGTTCGGCCTCCCGGCAGTTCGTGGACGTGATGCTCCAGGAGCGCGACGCCATGGCCGAGTCGGTGCCTGACATCGACTACGAGCGATTGGCCAAGCTTGTCGCTGCAGAGATGCAGAAGTCGTCCGCCGCAGCCAGCCAGGGACCGAAGCCTACGGCGAAGGCCTGAGCGCGCCGCTCAGCGATATAACTGGATGATCCGCGTCAGCACCCACGCCGTCAGCAGGCCCATGCCCAGCAAGCCGGCAGCGAACAGGTCGCTCCAGGTGCCCGTCATCCATGCGATCAGACCGCCAAGTGCGACGAGCAGACCCGCCGATCGGACATAGCGCAGCAGGACCAGCAGCGCCTGCTCCAGACGCGACGGTTCGTCGCCCAGGAGACGGGTGAGGCGAGGCACGGTGGCGTTGGCCGCGTCGATGAGCATCAGCGCAGCCGGTGCCGCGCCGAGGTACAGCCGCATCAGGTCGCTGGCATACGACAGGCTCAGTGATTCGCGGATGAGCGACGCTGCCTGGCGGTGCTGCTCCTCCCGGATGAAGGCCTGCATCGAGGGCAGCCAGTCGAGATCAGGGTCCAGCCGGAGCGTGATGACGTCCGCGACCATGATGGTCCGGATGAGGCTGGTGAGGCCGCTCGGGATACGCATCCCGGCGCGCTGGCTGGCGCGCATCACGTTGAGGAACAGGAGGCCCGTGCTCTTCTCGGAGATGGTCGCCATGGAGCTGCTGGTCGCCCGCACCCAGTCGCGCAGGTCTTCCTTGACATCGTGCTCGAACCGTTCGAGCTGTGAGCGCGAGACGGGCGCGAACATGCTGACCAGGATTTCCGTGGCGCGTTGGAGCCGCTGCTCCGCGATGGCGACCCGAAGCGCCAACTGCTGCTGCCACAGCCGCTCGTCGAGCCAGCCCATGACACCGAAGTCGACCCAGGCCAGCGTCCCGCCGGGCATCATGATCATGTTGGAGGCGTGCGGATCGGCCTGGAACTGGCGGTGATGCATCGTCTGCTCCAGCACCGACCGGAGGATCAGGTGCGCCGCCCTTCTGGGCGTGATGCCAGCCTCGGCCCAACTGCTCAACTGTCGCTCGTCCCTGGCGTCCACCGCTCGCAGCATCTGGCTGACCGGCACACCCTCGATGTACTCCATCGTGATGGTCGCCCTGCCGGACAGGGACGGGTACAGCAGGGGCGCGTAGTGGTCGATATCGTCGTGCACCAGCAACTGGCGCATCTCGACCAGGTTCTGTGCCTCCCGACGGAAATCGAGTTCGCGGCCAGTGAGCTCGATGACCTCCCGGATGATGCCCGCGATGCCCCGATCGATGAACGGCACGTGACCCAGGACCCAGGAATAGCCGTTCATGTACACGAGATCGGTCCGGAAGCGTCGGACCGTGTCGGGACGCATGACCTTGACGACCACCTGCTCGCCGCTGGTCAACGTCGCCCGATGGACCTGGGCCAGCGAGGCCGAGCCGATGGCCACCGGGTCCAGCGTGGCGAACGCGTCGGAGATGGGACGTCCCAGGTCGTGCTCGATGACCGAGATGATGCTGGCCAGCGGGATGGGCGGCAGTCGGTCGAGCAGGCGTGAGAGCTCCTGGCAATACGCGACCGGCAACAGGTCATAGCGCATCGCAAGGAACTGCCCGAGCTTGGTGAACACGCCCCCGCATGTCTGGAGGTACCAGCGCAGGACCCTGGCGCCCGATGGTCGACGCAACAGGATGGCCGGCAGGAAGACCACCAGGAAGACCGGGGTCAGCACCAGGATCCGGAACGAACGGATGAGGAAGTAGCTGGGCAAGCGGATGCCTCGAGCGACGATGACTCCCGGGCGGGCAGGCCACCGCTCCGGGAGCGTATCAGTCGCGGCTCGGGGGTGGGGCCGTCATCCGCCGGGTCCCTGGCGACCCGGATCGCGACCCGTTCGTATCCTGGGCTCATCCACATCAGGTGATGCGACGGGTAACCCGGCCGGGTATCGTTGGCAGACGCGCGCGGATCCCCGACCGGGTGGCCCGGGCACGGCGGCCGCGATGACGACATGGGGGCGTGAGGCATGACCGCCCGTGCCACCTGACCAGCACGCCGCACTCGCACGGAGGGGACGATCATGGCCGAGAGCGGCGACTACGATGTCATCATCATCGGCAGTGGAGCGGGCGGCGGCACCCTCGCCCACAAGCTGGCGCCATCGGGCAAGCGGATCCTCATCCTGGAGCGGGGCGACTGGTTGCCCCGGGAACCCGAGAACTGGGATTCGAAGGTCGTCTTCGTGGACAACCGGTATGTCCCGAAGGACACCTGGTACGACGAACATGGCAAACCGTTCCAGCCAGGCATCCACTACTGGGTCGGCGGCGCCACCAAGCTCTACGGTGCCGCGCTGTACCGGTTGCGACCGCAGGACTTCGGCGAGCTTGCCCATCACGACGGCATCTCACCCGCGTGGCCCATCAGCTACGCCGAGATGGAGCCCTGGTACACGGCCGCGGAGCAGATGTACGAGGTCCACGGGACCCGCGGCGAGGATGCGACCGACGGCCCCACCAGCGCCCCGTACCCGTTCCCGGCGCTGGCCCACGAGCCGCGCATCCAGCAACTGTCAGATGACCTGGAGCGTGCAGGGCTGCACCCCTTCCACGCACCCTGCGGCGTCCGGCTGCTGCCAGACGACATGCCAAACAGCCGGTGTATCCGGTGCGCGACCTGCGACGGATTCCCGTGCCTCGTCCAGGCGAAGTCGGATGCCGAGATGCTGGGGGTCCGACCGGCGCTCGCGCATCCCAACGTGACCCTCCACACCCGCGCCCGCGCCACGCGCCTGCTGACCAACGATGCGGGCACGAGCGTCACCGGCGTCGAGGTCGACCAGGAGGGCACGACCGTGCACTACCGCGGCGACATCGTGGTGGTGTCGGCGGGGGCTGCGAACTCCGCGGCGCTGCTGCTCGCGTCCGCCACCGACCGGCACCCACATGGGCTGGCCAACGGCTCGGGCCAGGTGGGCCGCAACTACATGTTCCACAACAGCGTCGCTGTGCTGGCGGTGTCCAGGGAACCGAATCCCACCCGGTTCCAGAAAACGCTCGGGCTCAATGACTTCTACTTCGGGATGCCCGGGTTCGAGTACCCCATGGGCAACATCCAGATGGTCGGCAAGTCCGATGCCGAGATGTTCAAGGGCGAGAAGCCGCTCGAGACCAAGCTCGCACCCATGTTCTCGTTGAGCGAGGTGGCGTCCCACTCCGTCGACTTCTGGCTGTCCACGGAGGACCTGCCCGCCGCCGAAAACCGGGTCACGCTGACCAGGGATGGCGCCATCCAGCTCAGCTACACGCCCAACAACCAGGAGCCCAAGAAGCAGCTCTATGGCAAGCTCAAGTCGATGCTGGGCCATCTGGGCATGCATCCCGACCATCTCATCCCACGCACCACCTACCTCAAGAACGACATCGGCATCGCGGGCGTCGCTCACCAGGCAGGCACCGTCCGCTTTGGCAACGACGCGGGCAGCTCGGTCCTGGACGCGGACTGCAAGGCGCACGAACTGGATAACCTGTACGTCGTCGACACCAGCTTCTTTCCCAGCATCGGCGCCGTGAACCCGGCACTCACGGCCATGGCCAACGCGCTGCGCGTCGGTGACCGGCTGCGCGAGCGGCTCGGCTAGCCGGTCGCCGACGCTGACGGCCACAGACGCGCGGGATAGTGATGGCGGACCGGTCCGAGATCGGGGTCGTGTACCTGGCCGGGCTCGCCCAGGGCCTGGCGCTGGTCACGTTCCCGGCGGTGAGCAGCGTGCTTACCGATCCCAACGCGTACGGCCTGTCGAGCACGGCCTACGGCGCCCTGTTCCTGCCGCAGGCGATCGCGGCGGTCTCGGCATCGTTGCTGGGTGCCCGGCTCACGGGTCGGATGGGCATCAAGCGGGTGTTCCTGGTGGGCCTCGTCGCGAACGTGGCGGCGATGACGCTGCTGCTGGTCAGCCAGGTCGCGCAGGGCGAGCCCCTCGGCTACCTGATGCTGCTGCTGGCCACCGCCAGCCTGGGGGTGGGCTTCGGGTTCACCGTGCCGTCGCTCAACAGCTACGCGGCGGTGTTCTTCCCCACGACGGTCGGGCGCGCGACCCTGTACCTCAACGCGCTCCTGGGCCTGGGCACCGCGCTCGCGCCATTGCTGTCGGCGCTGTTCCTGGGGCTCGGAGCCTGGTGGGCGCTGCCCGCTGTGGCCGGCGTCCTGCTCCTGGCGCTCCTCGGGGCGAGCGTGCGACTACCCCTGAACGGTGGCGACAGCCAGGGAGCGACGAGAGCGGAGCGTTCCACCCGGCTCCCATCCCGCTTCTGGATGTTCGCGGGCTTCGCCCTGCTCTACGGCATCGTGGAGACCATCAACGGCAACTGGTCGACGGTGTACATGTCGCAGGACCTGGGCGCCTCGGCCGCGGATGCGTCGCTCGCGTTGGCAGCGTTCTGGGGCATGGTCACGGTGGGAAGGGTGCTGTTCGCCGCCATCGAACAGTGGTTCCCGGAGACGAGCGCCTTCCGGCTGTTGCCCTTTGTCGCGGCCGGTGCGCTGTTCCTGACCGCGCTCCTGCCGACCGGACAGGTGGGTCTGGGGGTGCTCGCCTTCGGACTCGCCGGATTTGGCTGCTCGGCGCTGCTGCCCCTGACCATCGGTTTCGCGGAGCTGGAGCTAACCATCATCGCGACCTCGGTCGCGGGACTGCTCATCGCGCTGTACCAGGTGGGCTATGGCATCGCGGCATTCGGTGTCGGCCCGCTCCAGTCGGTCGGTGGCTTGGGCCTGGGCGCTATCTTCATGGCGGCGGCATTCGTCGCCCTCGCCATGGGTGCCCTGTCCTTCGGGCTGGTTCGTGGCCAGCGGGTCGCGACCGCGTGATATCCGGACCAGTTGCCTGACGACCATCCGGGTCGCCACGTTCGGGTGGCCCGACCATCGACACAAGGGAGATCGCACATGTTGCTCAAGGACAAGGTCGCCATCGTCACCGGCGGCGACAGTGGCATCGGTCATGCCATCGTGCTGGAACTGGCCGCGGA
>JBBSOS010000062.1:0-10196 GCA_038259505.1 Candidatus Limnocylindrales bacterium
CGGGCCCGGCCCCGCATGTCCTGGATATCGGTACCGGGTCCGGGGTCCTCGCGCTGGCTGCCCGGGAGCGTTGGCCGGGCGCCCTCGTCACGGGCGCGGATCCGTCGATCGGCATGCTGGGTATGGCAGCCCGCCGCGCAACGCTCGCAGGCGTCGCGTCGGACGACCCGACGCTCACATGGGTCCGGGCGATGGCCGATGCGTTGCCACTCCCTGACGCGTCGCAGGACCTGGTCCGCTCCTCGTTCGCGGTGCAGTTGGTGCCCGATCGTCCGGCCGTGCTCCGGGAGGTCCGGCGGGTGCTGCGACCGGGCGGCACCCTGGCGCTCGTCACATGGCTGGAGGGGGGACCCGAGTTCCGGCCTTCGACCGAATTCGACGAGGCGGTGATGGACCTCGGCATCCCGGAGCCGGGCGACGACGACGAGGAAGAGGGCGCGGGCGACTTCCGGAGCTCTCGTGCTGCCGCGGACGAGGTACGACGCGCCGGGTTCGAGCGCGCCAGCGCCCGTGATGCGATGCTGGCCTACGCTTGGACACCCGAGTCATACCTTGCGTTCAAGCAGCACTATGACGAAGCGTGGCTCTTCGAGCTGCTCGCGGACACACCGCACGCCGCGCGTCTTGAGTCACTCGTTCGCGACCGTTTCGCCGCCCTGCCGCGGGAGGCGTTCGTGTGGCGCGCCCCGGTCGTGTCGGTCGTCGCGCGCCGGCCCGGCGCACACTCGCGGTGATCCGGCCCGATGAGCCGACTCGCTCTAGTTATCGCACGCGCTCCGGGCCATCGCGCGGTCGGCCGGTCGACAGTCGCCGCATCCCTGGTATCCGGCCAGCAGCGCGTCCTCGGTGCTCCGGAACCGCACCAGGTGCTCCTCCGGGGTGGCTCGGACGCGGCGGCACGTGGGATAGCAGACGACGTCATTGATGTCGTCGCCCAGGAAGCGGATGCCCGCATCGGCCAGCGTGTCGAGGGCGTCCGCGTCCACGCCCTCGATGGCCAGCATCGCGCGCTTGACCGCCGGCCCACCCGCACCGTATTCCCCGATATGCCCGTCGGCACGGACTACGCGATGGCAGGGGACCACGAACGGCAATGGGTTGTGCGCCATCGCGGACCCGACGGCGCGCACCGCGAGCGGCCGCCCCACCTCCCGGGCGACCCAGGAATAGGGACGCACCTCGCCCCACGGGATCTCCATGGTCTTGCGCAGCGTGGCTGCCGTGAACGGCGTGAGGGCGCCCAGATCGAGCGGCAGGTCCGGCTGGAACTCACCCGCCAGTTGCCGGGAGATCTGACGACCCAGGAGCCTCGGCACGTGCGCGGCACGGGTGACCGGCCGGCCGGTCCGGAGGCTGACATCCAGCTCGAAGCCGCCGGCATCCGCGGCATGCTCGACCAGCGTCACACCCGCCGGTCCCCACGCCACGAACAGGGGACCGGTCGGCCCGGCGAGCACGGCCCACTCGTCGACCATCGTTTGTCGGCTCGGATCAGCGAAGGAGGAAGCCGTCGCCGAGCGGATCGCGATCATCGACCACGAACGTGTGATATCCGGTGACGTACCCGGTGCCAGCGACCGAGGTCACGACCGCTGCGTTCATGCCGAGCGTCGTCGTCGATTCGACGCGGCCATCGAAGATCTCGCCCGTGATGCTCGCGTTGCGGATGTCCTCGCCGGTGCCGACCCGCTGCGTGGCGTGGAGCCAGGCGAGCAGGGCGCTGGTGCCCGATCCGCAGGGCGACCGGTCCACCTCGGCGTCCGCGAAGACGGTCACGTTGCGGTAGGTGGCATCCAGGGCGCGCCCGTCGGGCGCGGTCGCCGGATCGCAGTCGACGATGATCGTGCCGTACACGAAGCCCAGCTCCGCGTCTTCCGGGTGGGTGGGCAGATGATGCTCGCGAAGCACCTCCGTGATGGCCGCGCCGGCACGGGCCAGGGCATCCGACTCCGGGGGTACCACGCGCAGGCCGAGGTCGGCCGCATCCACGATGCCGTAATAGGCACCCCCGAACGCCATCTGGACCGATACCGCGGGTCGGCCGGGCACCTCCACCGGGATGTCCGCCGCATGCAGGTACGCAGGCACGTTGGTGAAGCGCACGCCGCGCACTTCCGGGCCACCGTCATCACCCGTGCCGACGTCGGCGGTCGCGCTCACCACGCCCGCAGGGGTCTCCCACCGGACCGTGGTTGATGGCGCTGTCGCGGGATACAGGCCCTCCTCGATGAGCCCGGTCGTCAGGGCGATGACGCCGTGGCCGCACATCGTGCTGTAGCCCTCGTTGTGCATGAACAGGACCGCGATATCCGCGTCGGCGCGGTAGGGCGGCAGCAGCACAGCGCCGTACATATCGCGGTGACCTCGGGGTTCGTACATGAGCGCCCGCCGCGCCCAGTCAGCGTGATCCCGTGCCCAGCGTCGACGCTCAAGGATGGGCGCGAACGGAACCCGCGGGTAGCCGGAGCGGATGAGCCGGATCGGCTCACCGCCAGCGTGCAGGTCGATGGTCTCGAGCGTCGCTCGCGCATGGGCCCGCGCAGCGCTCGTGCCGGATGCCGGCACGGGAGTCGGCACGGTCGCGACCCCGGCGACCTCGGCAAGGGCCTCGTCTCCGGCAACCTCGGCGACCTCGTCCACGTCCCCGGCAACCTCCGCGGCCTGCACAACACCCGCGCCCTCGGCGACTGCAGACGTCTCCACCGCTGCCGGCGCTTCGGCACCATCGGTCCCAGCCGGGAGATCGGCGCCACCGTGCTCCGGCTCGGCTGGCGACCCCACACCGGCGGGTATCGTCGATTCGGCTGATCTGCCCTGGCGCAACTCGAACACCACCGCCAACTCGTGCTGGTCGCCCTCGGTCCGCCACCGGTGAGCGACCGGCACCCAGCCTGCGGACCGTGCGGTCTCGACGTCGGCGCGGTATGCGGCATCGGCCGCCGGCCGATCGACGCCGGTGTAGGTGCGGATGACTGGGAGCTGGTTCTGCACGACCCTTTCAGGCTACCGCGAGCGGGCAGCTCGCGTGAGCCGGGGGAAGAACAGCGCGGTCGCACCCAGGAACAGCACGCCCAGCAGGGTCAGGCCCGCCAACTGGGTCGTGTCGTCGGTCGGGGATGCGGCAAGCTGGGTCGCGGTCGCGGTCGGCGGCAAGGTCACCCGGATGGACGCGACGTCCGTGCAGCCATCAGCGATTGCACGCCACTTGCCGACGTCCGGGTCGCCTGCCACCAGGCTGAACTTGAATGATGATCCGGAGGGCCCGCTGACATCCACGGTCTGTGTCGGCTCGCCGCCGCGGGTCAGCGACAGGGTGGTGGGCGTGAACCCCTTGCCGCGGAACACGAACTCGGTCCCAGGGACGCCGCTCTTCGGGGAAGCGGTCAGCGAGCAATCGGCCGCGGCCACTGGCGCGATGGGCAGCAGCAGTGCGAATCCAAGGGTGGCCATGATGGTCGTCAAGGAGCAGGCGACGCGGTTCATGACGCTGATCATACCGGCAGAGGTACTGGGGGTCATCCCCCCAATGTCCTGTTCTGGTGCCGCCGAGCACCCTGGCGCCGAGGCGGAGCGCGGCTCACGGCGCCTTGATGGTGATGTTGGACTTCATGCCGGCGCTGTACTGCCCGGAGATGGGGCAGCCGGCGATGGTCTTGCCGGGCGTGGGGAAGGTCATCGTCAGCACCACCGTCTCGCCCGGTGGCACCGCGATGAAGCGGTCCTTGCCCGGCTCCCCAGTGCCACTCTCGCGCTGCCGCTGCTCCTTGTCCGAGCCCACGAAGAAGTCGTGATCCAGGGCGCCGTCATTGGTGACCACGAACCGCACCGGTTGACCCGCCGTGACGGTCATCTTGGACGGCTCGATGGTCAGGTTGTCGGCCAGGGTCACATCGATCACCTGGGCGCCATCGTTGGGAGTGGCCGTTGGCCCGGGCGTTGGGCTGGCGGTCGGAGTCGGGGTCGCGGCGGGGGTCGGTCGCGGCGTGGCGGCCGGTAGAGCCGATGTCGCGGATGCGATCGGCAGGGGTGACCTCACGACGAGCGCACTTGGTGACGGGGCGCTCCCGATCCTGACACAGCCACCAAGCAGCGCCACCAGCGCGAGCAGCAACCACACGCGGCGCACCGACAGCATCATCACGCGCTGGATCCTCCACATCGGGTCGTTCGTGGACGCGCAGCATGCCCCACGGCGGCCGGATGTGCAGGCCGCGGCACCACGAGACGTGATGGCACGCTAGCCTGCACATGATGGCCGCAGCCGACCCGCGCCCTAATGCCGCTGTCCGCGCCGAGCCCAGGGGCATCGGCACTGCTGGCGCGCGCGACCCGCTGGCGCGCGAGGTCAAGCTCCTGGGTGCCCTCCTGGGCGAGGTCATCGTGGAGCAGGAGGGCGAGGAGCTGCTGGAGCTCGTGGAGCGTATCCGAAGGGCGACGATCGCCCTTCGGCGAACGGACAGCCCCGATGATCGACGAGCGCTCGCGGCCGAGATGGATGCCATCGACCTGCCCCGGGCCGAGGTCCTCATCCGTGCCTTCGGCCTGTATTTCCAGTTGGCCAACCTGGCCGAGGAGAAGCAGCGGGTCAGGCGACTCCGGACGCGCGCGCGCCAGACCCAGGGGTTGCTCGACGGGTCCGTGGCAGAGGCCGTCGAGACACTCCGCCGGGCAGGCGCGCCCTTGAGCCGCGCCCGGGCATCCCTCGAGCAGTTGTCCGTGGGCCTCGTGCTCACTGCCCATCCCACCGAGGCGCGCCGGCGGACCCTGCTCATTGCACTCCGGCGCTGCTATCGCCTGCTCGACGAGCTCGATGACCCACGACTGACCCCGACCGAGGACGCCGACATCCGTCGCCGGTTGCGCGAGGCCATCAGTCTCCTGTGGCACACCTCGCCGCTCCGGAGCCAGGCGCCGACCCCGCTCGACGAGGTCCGCAGTGCGATGGCGTTCTTCGACGAGTCCCTGTTCGTGGTCACGCCGCGGCTGTATCGCTCCCTGGATCGCGCCCTTGACCGGGGCCCCGACCCAGCGGTCGCGGCGGCCAGCGATACGGGCATGACCGGTACCCGGCCGCCCAGGATGAACCCGTTCATGGAGTGGGGCTCCTGGATCGGCGGCGACCGCGACGGGAACCCCAATGTCACGGCGGCAGTGACCCGCGAGACCCTGGGGGTCCAGGCCGATCACGTGCTGCGCGGGTATGAGGCGGTGGTCCAGCGTCTGTCGCAGACCATCGCGGCGACCGCTTCGACGCGCGGCCTGGGTCCCGCATTCCGGGCGCAACTGGCGCGCGACGAGCGTGACCTGCCCGACACCGCCGCGGACGTCCGGCGTCGCTTCCCGGAGGAGCCCTACCGTCAGCGGTTGGCGTTCATCGAGGAGCGACTCCGGCGGACCCGCCGACACCTGGTCACCGGTGCCCTCGGCGAGGGCAGGTTCGCGTCACCACGGGCCTTCCTCGTCGTGCTGGATGAGCTTCGGGACGCGCTCGTGGCGCAGGGCCTGGGCCGGGTCGCCTACGGGGATCTCCAGGAGCTGCGCTGGCAGGTCGAGACGTTCGGCTTCCATGCCCTCAGCCTGGAGGTGCGCCAGCACAGTGCGGTCCATGCACGTGCCCTGGAGTTGCTGGCCGAGGCAGGGGTCGCCGATGGCGTCGCAGCCGACCGCGTCGCCGCGCTGCTGACGCCGGACCAGCTTTCGCAGGAGGCATCACCGGGCGTGCCACTGGGCGAGGCGCTCGATACGTTCCGGGCCATCCTCGATGTGCAGGCGACGTTCGGCGAGGACGCCTGCCATCGATACGTCATCAGCTTCACGCATCGAGCCCAGGATGTGATCGACGTGCTTCGGCTGTCCGCGGCAGCCGGAGGACCGAGGGCGCTGGATGTCGTACCCCTGTTCGAATCCGCGGATGCCCTCGATGGCTGCGAGGCCATCATGGACGAGCTGCTCTCGGACCCGACGTATCGCGAGCACCTGGGTCGTCGGGGCGTGGGCCAGGAGGTCATGCTGGGTTACTCCGACTCGACCAAGGAGTCGGGACCCCTTGCCGCCGCGTGGATGCTCTACTGCGCCCAGGAGCGCCTGGCGCACGTCGCCCGCCGCCACAACGTGCGCCTGACCCTGTTCCACGGCCGCGGGGGCGCCATCGGGCGCGGCGGTGGACCCATGAACCGGGCCATCCTCGCGGGCGCTCCCGGTTCGCTCCAGGGTCGCCTCAAGTTGACCGAACAGGGCGAGGTCATCGCCGACCGATATGCCAATCCGTACATCGCGTTGCGCCACCTGGAGCAGGTCACGAACGCGGTCCTGACCGCGTCAGCGCCCGAGCATGATGAGCGGTCGCGTGCGGCGGGTGCCGCCGGGACGGCCCTCATGGAGCATCTTGCCGCGACATCCCGGAGCGCGTACCGGGCGCTCGTCTGGGACGACCCCGTCTTCGAGACGTACTTTCGGGCTGCGACGCCCATCGAGGAGCTGGCAGGCATGGCCATCGGCTCCCGTCCGGCAGCCCGTGCGGGCACCGGCTCGCCCCGTTCGCTGGACCAGCTGCGAGCCATCCCGTGGGTCTTCGCCTGGTCGCAATCGCGGGCCAATCTGCCCGGTTGGTACGGCGTCGGCAGCGCGCTCAAGGGCTATATCGATGAGCACGGCGAGGCCGGCCTGACCCGACTGCGGGAGCTCTACGTCGCGTGGCCGTTCTTTGCGAGCGTCCTGGACAACGCCGAGATGAGCATCGCCAAGGCCGACATGCAGGTCGCCCGCCGCTACGCGGGCCTTGCCCCCACGCCCCCATCGCGGAAGGTGTGGCGACGCATCCGACGCGAGTACCTGCTCACCCGCGATCACCTGCTGGCGGTCAACCAGCGAGCCCGGATCATGGATGCCCTGCCGGTCCTCCAGCGCTCCATCGAGCTACGCAACCCGTATGTCGATTCCCTCTCGGAACTCCAGGTGCGACTGCTGGCGCGTCTGCGTACGCTGCGGCCCGATGACCCGGAACGCGCGGACCTGGTGCGGCTCGTGCACCTGACCGTGAGTGGCGTGGCCGCCGGGGTCCAGAACACGGGCTGAGCCTCGGGCCGGGGCCCTGTGGCGGAGCGGTACTTTCGTCTGGTGTCCCGTCGACTGACGAGTCGGGAGCATGGGCGACGCGCCGCACTGGGGGTTGCAGAACGCGGCCGGACGCGAGGCTTCGTGGGTTCCCAGACCGAGCCCTTCATCGCGCATCCCATCGCACAGGTCCGGGACGACCCATCGATCGACGAGCATCGACTGGCATGGGTCATCCGGATCGTGACGTGGCTGATCCTGGGCATGGCCGTCGAAGCGATGGCCCTGTCGGCGCTCACCCACGCCCTCGCCGACGTCGTCCAGGCGCTGGTGTTCCTGGCCGCGGCCATCTGGATGACCTGGGCACGCGCACGCCTGGGCACCCACGGCACGTCGTGGTTCGCGAGCCGCCTGGTGGTGGTCATGCTGGTCACGCTCGTGGCCCTCGTCGCACTGGTGCCCGCCACCGCCGCCAACCTGGTGGTCGCTCCATTCATCCCGTTCCTGCTGGCGCTGCCCTACCTTGGGACCCAGTCGCTGCGACGCCTGGCGGTGGCCAGTTGGCTGCTGACCGTCGCGGTGGCCGCGCTGGCGGCAGGGGCCCAGCTCGCCACACCGGTCGGGACACCGGTCGAGGCGGTCATCGTGGGCCTCGTCGATGCGTGCGTCGCGGGTGCGCTCGTGCTGTACCTGCTCTGGGGCTATCGGGAACGCCTGCTCGCCTCGAGTCGTGACATGTCCCGCCTCATGCGCCTCTCGCGCGATGTGTCCGGCACGCTTGACCCGCAGCGTGTCGCCGAGCTGCTCGCGCGGCACCTCCAGGCGACCGCCAACGCGGATGTCTGCATCATCTGCGTATGGCGGGCCGACCTGGGGGAGGTCCGCAGGTTCGCCTCGTGGCCGCCGGATCACGCGAGGGAAGACCGCAGCCTGGCACTCGAGGAGTTCCCGCTTACGCGGCGGGTGGTCGAGGCCCAGGAGCTGATCTCGGTGCACGTCGACGACACCGACGCCCGGTCGCCGGAGGTCGAACTGCTGCTCGGCGAGGACGTGACCGAGCTCCTGATGGTGCCGCTCGTGGCGCGCGGCGAGACCATCGGCCTCGCCGAGATCACGCGGCGTGGCCGTGCGTTCCGGGATGCGGACATGACGGTCGCAGCGGGCTTCGCGGCCGAGGCCGCGATGGCGCTCGAGAACGCGCGGCTGCACGAGGAGATCAAGCGCCAGGCGTTCCACGACGGTCTGACGCGACTCGCGAACCGTGCCCTGTTCACCGATCGCCTCAACCACGCCCTCGCACGTGGCACGCGGGGGCCCACCGGGGTCGCGGTGCTGTTCGCGGATATCGATGGTTTCAAGTCGGTCAATGACCAGTTGGGACATGTGCTGGGCGACCAGGTGCTCCTGGCGGTCGCCGACAGCCTGCGCGGCTGCGTGCGAACCGGTGACACGGTCGCTCGCCGGGGTGGCGATGAGTTCGCGGTGCTCCTCGAGGACCTCGTCGACCTCGACGAGGCCGAGCACGTTGCCCGTCGGATGGTCGAGGCCATCGCCGAGCCGATGCTCGTGCGCGACTCGCAGGTGACCATCGGCATCAGCATCGGCATCGCCTTCAGCGGTCCCGATGCGACCGCGGACATGCTGCTGCGCGAGGCGGACACCGCGATGTACCGGGCGAAGCGAGCGGGTAAGTCGCGCGTCGAGGTGTTCAGCCCGGCCCTGCGTCGAGGCATCGCAGAACGGCGCGCGCTCAAGCGTTCGTTGCGCAAGGCCGTGGAGCGGCAGGAACTCCGGCTCCAGTACCAGCCCATCGTGCAGCTTGCTGACGGGGCGGTGGCAGCCCTGGAGGCCCTCGTGCGCTGGGACGTACCGGGCACCCAGCGTCGGATGCCCGAGGACTTCATCGCGATCTCCGAGGAGAACGGCTCCATCGTGTCCATCGGCCGATGGGTGCTGGAGGCTGCCTGTCGCGAGACGCGTGCCTGGCAGTTGGCCACGCGACGCGACGAGCTGGCGGTGAGTGTGAATCTCTCTGCCCGCCAGTTCCAGGACCCGGAGCTTGGCAGGATGCTCGAGGAGACCATCGACACGACGGGGCTGCCTCCCGCGTCACTCATCCTCGAGATCACGGAGAGCGTGCTGATGCAGCACACTCAGCGGACCATGGACGTCCTCGGAGAGCTTCGCGCGAGTGGGGTCCGGGTGGCCATCGACGACTTCGGCACGGGCTACTCGTCGCTCAGCTATCTCCAGCGGTTCCCCGTGGACGTGCTCAAGATCGACCGCGCCTTCGTGGCCGACGTGGGCAGCGCCCAGGGTGCCATCCTCACGAGGGCGATCGTGGAGATCGGGAACGGTCTCGACCTGCAGGTCATCGCCGAAGGGATCGAACAGCCCGACCAGTTGGACATCATGCGATCGTTCGGCTGCGTCTATGGCCAGGGGTATCTGTTCTCCGCACCCATCGATGCCGTCGATGTGCTGAGGACATTGGTCGACGATGACGTGCACCCGGCCTGGCGCCGGGTCACTCGTCCGGCGGGCATCGACGCGGTCGCCTGACCCGTCGCGAGGCTGGCCCGTCGCGAGGTTGCCGAACCGTCGCTGAGCGCCGACCGACCCGAAGGTCTATGCCCCGGGTCGAGCCGCCCGAGAGTAGACCAGGACACTGCGCTCGAACAGGAGCACGGTCACGTCGTCCTGGTTGAAGCCCCTGGTCCGGACCCGGACGATGCCCTGTCCCGGTCGGGACTTCGAGGGTCGGACCTCCAGAACCTCTGATTCGGCGTAGATCGTGTCGCCCGCGAAGACCGGCGCAGGGAGGCGGACGTCCTCCCAGCCCAGGTTCGCGACCGCATTCTGGGACACATCCGGCACGGACAGTCCGGTCACGATGGCCAGCGTGAGCGTGGACACGACGAGCGGCTTGCCGAACTCGGTGCGCGAGGCGTAGTCGGCGTTGTAGTGCACGTCGTGGGTATTGTTGGTGAGCAGCGTGAACCAGGTGTTGTCGGTCTGGGTGATCGTTCGACCATGGGCGTGACGGTAGATGTCACCGACCGTGAAGTCCTCGAGGAATCGGCCCTCCCAGCCCGCCACCCGGCGCGTCGTCCCGTCGGCGGCCGGATCGTCGGTCACGGTCA
>JBBSOS010000063.1:0-10162 GCA_038259505.1 Candidatus Limnocylindrales bacterium
AGCATCAGGTCCAGCAGCACCAGGTCCGGTGGTTCGGCGCGAAAGGACTCCAGCGCCTGGCGCCCATCTGCCGCGGTCACGACTCGCAGGCCGTCCCCGGCCAGTACCTCAGCAACCATCTCGCGGACGGTCGGCTCATCCTCCTCGACCAGGACCGTCCGCTGTCCGGGCAAGCTCGCCGCGATGGGGATCGCCTGCTCCGTCGGCACGACCGACACGGGAGCGCAGTCAGGTCATCACGCGGCGGGTCGCGTCCCGGATCTGCTGGAAAAGCTCGGACGGCTCAGGCTCCTCGGCGCTGATCGCGGTGTGGCTGCGATGAGTCTACTCGCGCGTCAGGGGCCCACCTCGATGCCGGTGAGCTCGGCGACCGTGATGACCTCGTCGCAGCCCGGGCAGGCACCGCCGATACCGACGCGACGCATGAACGTGGAGCAGTCGACGCAGCGCTGCTCGCCGACGGCACGTGACCCGCAGCCGTCGCACTCGTAGACGGTCAGGGGCTGCCGGCTGCACCTGATGGCGATCACCACCAGGGGTCGGTCCGCCGCGCGCCGTCGGCGATGGGCGGCCGCCCGGCAGGCATCGGAGCAGAAGCGCTGGCGGCCCGCCGCCGGGAAGGACGACCCGCAGACCGGGCAGGCCATCGTGACGGGTATCGTGACGCGACGGGGGTCCGGCACGGCCATCACGCCACCTGCCCGGTGGTCCGCGGCACGGCCCGGGCAGCGACCATGGCCCCGATGGCATGTCGCTCGGACAGCGTCAGTCCCAGGCCGTGGGCGCCCGCGATGACGAGGTCCATGACCGCCCAGGCCATCGTCAGGCAGCTGGTCTCGCCCGGGAAGCGGCCGATGACCTTGACCCGCCTCCGGACCTCCTCGAGCGAGCGCTCCAGGAGGTTCGTGGACCGCAGCCTCCTCTTGAGGCGGGACGGGTAGCCGAGGTGGACGGTCAACGCCGGCAGGTCGTCGGCGAGGCAGGCGGCGGCCGACGGGTACTGCCGCTCGAGGCTGCCGACGAGCGTCCGCAGGCCGGTCTCGGCCTCCGCCGGCGTGGTCGCCTCGTCGAGGGCCATCCAGTAGGCGGCCCGCACCCGGGCATGGAGGTCGCCCCGGTCGGGCAGCTTGGCGAGCACGTTCCGGAGCCGGTGGACGGTGCAGCGACCGCGATCGGCATCGGGCCACAGCTCGGTGATGGCGCGCACGAGACCCGGTGCACCGTCGCTGACCACGAGCAGCGGGCTCCGGAGGCCCCGGCGGATGAGCCCCCGGCCCAGGTCCAGCCAGTCCTCCGTCCGCTCCCGCTGGCCCAGGCACACGTCGATGAGGACCCGCTGCCCGTCGGTGGTGAAGCCCCAGGCGACGAGTACGCCCTCCTTCGGACCGTCGGGCCGGACGGGCAGGTAGATGGCGTCACAGAAGAGCGCGAGGATCCGGACGTCGGCGAGGCCCCGGGCACGGAAGGCCCGGTACCGGTCGCGCAGCTCGCGGCAGATGACCGATACGGTGGTCCGGCCGATGGTGCCCAGGCCGGCCTCCCGCGCGAGGCTCTCGATGTCCCGGTCGGACAGCCCCCGGACGTAGGCGCCGATGACGAGGGCCTCGAGCGGCCGGGTGCGCACGATCGCCCGGGTGTCGGGGATGACCGAACTGACGAAGCGCTCCAGGCTGCCCCGGACCTGGGGCATGGCGACCGTGATCTCGCCCTCGGCGGTCTGGACCCGGCGGGGACGCGTGCCGTTGCGGGAACCCGCCGGGTCGGGCATCCGCTGATACCGGGCCCGGCCCAGGAAGACGGTCAACTCGTCCTCGACGGCTCGCTGGATGATGAGCTGGGCGCCCAGGCGGCCGACCTGGCCCAGCTCCTCGGGGCCGCTGATGCCCTCCAGCAGGAGGGCCTCGATGCGCGCCTCGATGACGGCGCTGGGAGCTATCCTTCGTTCCACGGCGTGGGTCTCCTCTGCGGTCTGCAACTCCGCTTCGGACCCTACGCCGTCTTCACTTTTCCAGCGATCTCAGGACGCGACCCGACGCGGCGTTCATACCAGACTCTGCCGGCCACAGTGGTCCGGCCACGCCCTGGAACGCGGGACGATCGAGTCATCGCGGGACGATCCCCGCCATCGAATGCACACCGGGACGACACGACTGCGGATCGCCGCCTTGGATCCCGCCGATCCTGTCACGTATGCATCGGTGGGATAGATGTCGGGTGGCGCGGCCATCGGCGGCACGGGGGCTCACCGGCGAGATCGATTCCCTGCCAAGCGCGCGCCTGATCGTGCATATCTGGCAACGATCCTGCCCACGACCCGCGACTCGGAACCCAGGAGTGCGTATATGGCAGGAATCGGACCAGCCCAGGGGCCTCGGGGTCAGCCGGGGGCCCGTGACCAGCCGGGGCCCTCGGGGTCAGCCGGGGCCATCGGGGTCAGCCGGGGTCCAGCGCCTCCCGAGCGCGGTCGAGCCGCTCCAGGGTCCGCTCGAGCCCGAGCGCGATCATGGTGTCGAACAGCGGTGGCGTGGCCGTGCGTCCCGTGAGCGCGACCCGGATGGCCATGAACAGATCCCCAGGCTTCCAACCTCGTTCCTCGCACAGCCCCCGGAGTGCGGCCTCGATCTCGTCGGCCTCGAAGCTGACCTCGCCCAGTCGACCGACGATGCGGCGTGCCTCGGTCAGGCCCGTCAGGGTCGTCGATGCGTCCCATCGCTTGGGCACCAGCATCGTGGCGTCCACGCGTAGCTCGTCCAGGAACAGGAAATCGACCAGCGGTCCGATGGCATCCAGGCGTGGGAGACGCTCGCGGACCATCGGAAGGAGGTCGCGCACATCGTCCGCTGCAGGGTCCCGGACGGCCGCCCCGGTCGCCGCGTGGACCGCGACGCTCGTGGTCAGGAACGGTAGTGCCCGTTCCACGAGCTCCTCGTCCGGGATGCGCCTGATCCACTGGCCGTTCAGCCAGTCGAGCCGTTCCCGGTCGAACACCGCGCCGCCCTGATGGACCCGGTCGAGGTCGAATAGTCGCGTCAGCTCATCGAACGAGAACAGCTCCTCCTCCGTGCCCGACGCCCAGCCCAGGAGCGCCAGATGGTTGATGAGCGCCTCGCGCACGTACCCCTGCTCGATGTATGCGGCCATGGCGGTCTGGCTCTTGCGCTTGCTCATCTTGGTCCGGTCGGGGTTGAGGATGAGCGGCAGGTGCGCGAACGCCGGCACGTCCGCGCCGAGTGCCCGGAACAGCAGGATGTGCTTGGGCGTGTTCGACAGGTGGTCCTCACCCCGGATGACGTGGCTGATGTCCATCGCCGTGTCGTCCACGCAGACCGTGAAGTGATACAGGGGAGTGCCGTCGGATCGGACGATGACCAGGTCACCGCCGAGTGCGCTCGTATCGATGGACACGTCGCCCCGCACCAGGTCATGGAACTCGACCCGTCCCTCACCGACCCGGAACCGGATGACCGGCGTCGGATTATCTGCCCGCCTCTGCCGCCGCTGTTCCGTGTTCAGGTCGGCGCAACGACCGACGTAGTGCGGCGGCTGATGGCCCGCCTCCTGTGCGGCGCGATCCGTCGCCAGATCCTCGGTGGTACAGAAGCACTCGTAGGCGGCATCCATGCGCAGCAGCCGTTCGGCGGCTTCGCGATAGGCATCCAGCCGCTGCATCTGGCGGTACGGCCCGAAGGCGCCGCGCTCACCGATATCACCCACGGCGGGCCCTTCGTCCCAGTCCAGTCCCAGCCAGTGCAGCCCGTCGAGGATGTCCCGTTCGAACTCCAGCGTCGACCGCGCGACATCCGTGTCCTCGAGCCTGAGGATGAAGGTGCCGCCGTGACGACGGGCGAACAGGCTGTTGAACAGCGCGGTACGCGCGGTCCCGATATGCAGGGGCCCGGTCGGGCTGGGTGCGATCCGGCAGCGGATGGTCATGTGGCCAAGTGTGCCAGAGGCAGCCCGTCTGGCTGCCGCGGTGCAGGCTCCGGTCCAGGACAGCGGGCCCAAGGCCCTCCGAGCCTGGACGCGACGCGTATCCGGACCGCGAGCGCGCGCATGGTGCTAGCCTGAACTGCCGCCGAGGAGCTTGCGCAGCCGGGAACGGAGGCCGCTCGAGGACTCAGCAGCCGGCACAGGGGCGGGATGCGGCGCGCTCGGCCCTGCCGGTCGACCGCTCGTGGCGGAACGAGTTGCACGGCGCGCTTCGGCGGCAGCATCCTGCCGCGCCTCGGCACCCGTGACGACCTGCGTCCCCCGGTACCGGAACGCGCCACCTCGCGGCAGGTCGGCGTCGTCCTTGCGGAAGTGCCGACGAGCAGCGCTCGACCAGGCCGCGCCACTCGATCGGGAGTAGACGTCACCGGCGCCGGGCGCACTGTTCGGTGCCTGGGCCCCCGGCGCGCTGTTCGGTGCCTGGGCCCCCGGCGCGCTGTTCGGTGCCTGGGCCCCCGGCGCGCCGTTCGGCGCCTGGACACCCGGCACCCCGCTCTGTGTCTGGGCGCCGGGGGCACTGCTCTGGGTCTGGGCGCCCGGCGCCCTATCCTTCGTCGCGGAAGCAGCGCCAGCGCCCGGTCGCGAGCTGCCCGATGACGGCCCACTGCCGCGCGTCACGCCATCGGCCCGGAAGTCCTCCCACCACGGCACGCCCTGGGCCGACCAGGTCGTGCTGCGCACGCCCGGATCCCGCCCGCTGGCACGCATCGGTGGCGGCGCGCCACCGCCAGGACGTGCCGTGGGTCGACGGACCTGCGGCTCACCACCCGATGTCGTCCCGCGCGTCGGTGCATCCGAGCGCGGCATCACGGGCCGCTCGGTGGCCCTGACGGGTCCTGGCGCGTGGCGCGAGTCCCAGTCCCGCCGACGGATGGGATCGGCGAGCAGCAGGTACGCCTCCTGGACCGCCAGGAACCGGGCCTGGTCGCCCTCGGCCGCATCCGGATGGAACCGCTTGGCCAGGCGTCGATGTGCAGCCTTCACCTGGTCGTCGGTCGCGGCACGCGACACACCCAGCTCGCGATACGGATCGGGGACCCCGCGCATACCAGCCACGTCGGGACGCTATCCCAGCTCGGAGATCGGCGCGAGCTCGAAGTCCGCGACCACCTCGGCGATGACGTCGCCTGACTGCGAACGGGTCACCGGCCGATGCTGCCCAGCCAACGGGCGTCGGGCCCGCTCATCGAGGACGCCCAACTGGGTGAGCGCCTCCATGGTCACGGCACGGTTCGCGCGCCCGGTCCCGTCCCCGTCCTCGATGCGCACCGCGAGGCCGCCTGCAGGCCGCCCCGGACCACGGGACCCGGGCAGCAGCCCCACGGCACGCAGTCCTTCCGCGCCGCCCTTGCACACGACCCTTCCCGGCAGGTGCTGCATGAGGAGCGTGTCCAGTGCGCCGTCGGTCCCGCCGACCATGTCGGGTGCGCCGGTCATGGCATCCCGGACCCGGATGAGTGCCGGCGTCATCGCGGACCGCACCGGGTCGGCCGCAGCGGCCGGGTCGGCAAGGAGCGCATAGGCACGTGCGACATCGACCAGCGGGAAGATGTACGTTCCCAGGCCACAGTCATCGACCGCGGTCTCCAACTCGTCGACCGTCACCCCGAATGCCCGCGCAACGGTTCCGCGGACCGCGTGCTGGCTGGGGTGGTCCGGCCGATCGTAGTCCTCGAGGCTCCAGTCCGAGAACCGGCTGAGCAGGATGCTCGCGGCGTGGAACCCGGAGCACTGGTGGCGGATGGGTCCGGCGACCTCGCCGTCGCGCGCCAGACGCATGGCGGTGACCTTGTCCACGGGCATCCCCTCGGAGCCACACGTCAACAGGGCCTGGCTCACGCCCGCCCGACGAAAGACCGCTTGGAGGGTCCGCACGTGGCGGTCCTCACCCGTATGGGAGGCGGCCATCACGGCCAGCTCAGGACCTGACAGCCCGAGGTCGTCCGCGGCACCCGACTCGATGAGTGCCACGAGCGCGAAGGGCTTCACGGCGGACCGCAGCGTGACCAGGATCTCCGGGTCGCCGATGGCGCGCTCCACGTCTCCCGAGGTCGATACCTGGACCACATGGCCCCGATGACGACTCTCGACGATGGCCCCGCGGCGTACCTCGACGAGCACGGGGGGTGCGGTGTTGCGCGGGTATCGCGCCGACCGCACGGCGGGTTTGCGGGTGGCGCGCGCGGATGCGGGGCCTGCTGGTCTGGGCACGGCGCGATGGTACCGCGCCAGCGGGCCCCGACGGTTGTAGCATGCGGCCGTGACGGGCCACCCCGACTTCCCCACGCTCCATGTATCGAGGCATCCGGCCGTGCTGCACAAGCTGGCCCTGCTGCGCGACCAGACGACCGAACCGCGGAAGTTCCGGGAGCTGGTGCGTGAGATCAGCTGGCTCGTGGGCTACGAGGCACTGGCGGACGCGCACGTGGCACCCATCCGGGTGCAGACGCCGCTGGAAGAGATCGAGGGTGCCCGCCTCGCCGACCGCATCGGCTACGTGCCCATCCTGCGAGCCGGGCTGGGCATGGTCGACGCGATGCTGGAGCTGATGCCGACGGCCCAGGTCTGGCACCTGGGACTGTTCCGCGATGAGCGCACGCTGCGACCCGTGGAGTACTACAACAAGCTGCCGGACCAGGCGACGGTCGACCTGTGCCTCATCCTCGATCCGATGCTGGCCACGGGCGGATCTGCGACGGCGGCCATCGAGGTCCTCAAGCAGTGGGGCGCGGTGCGCATCAAGCTCGTCAACCTCATCGCCGCCCCGGAAGGCGTCCACGCGGTGGCCTCGGCGCATCCCGATGTGGCCATCTACACCGCGTCACTCGACCGGGAGCTCAACGACCGGGGCTACATCCTGCCGGGCCTGGGTGACGCTGGCGACCGGCAGTTCGGTACCGGTCAGGCCTGACACCCCTGGGTCGATGCGCCGGCAGCGCCGTTACTGGCCCGCCTGACGCCAGCCTCGGAGTCACGGTCCGTAGATGCGCTCCACCACTTCGGTGTTCGCGGACCGCGAGCCGCCGACCTTGTCCTTGAGGCGGGCCCGGAAGCGGTAGGCCCCGGGCCTCGTCGCGAGGACCACCAGCGTGTTGTCCCGCGACGCCTTGACCTGCCAGTCGGTCTCGCCGGGCATCTGCCAGTTGAGGACATAGCGATACCGCGAGGTCGCCGGTAGGAACTTCGCGCCAAGGGTCACCAGGAAGTACGGCACGTGCCCACTGGTCACCAGGCGCACCCGCAGTGGCACCTCCACTGATCCGATCATGACGTCGTGGATCGAGCAGACATAGGTGAACGTGCCCGCCGCCCGGAACGTGAACCGGAAGCTCTGGCCATCCACCATCAGCGGGCTCCGGATGTAGCCCGGCAACGAGCTCACGACGTCGTGGGCTCGCGATGGCGACGTCACGTTGGTCCACGTGACCGTCGTGCCCTGGGCGGCAACGAGCGTCACGGGGTCGTAGCGCATGCTCCGGATGGTCACCTCGACACCCGGCGGCCCGGCGGCACCGGCAGGTGCACCGATCGAGGCGAACATGAACAGGGCCACCGCGAAGGACAGGAACGGGCCTCGCATGCTCGGCAGCGTATCGACGCAGTCGTCCCGGCCGACGCCCGACGGAAGTACCGGGGCCGGAGCGGACCCCTGGCGGCTGGGCGACGACCACGACCGTGCACGAGCACGACCCATGATCTACGATCGAGCCATGGTCATGCGGCCAGGTCCGACAGCAGGTGTCCTCCGACGCGCGCTGCTCGTGGTTGCGATGACCTGCGGTGGTGCCGCGATCACGGCCGCGGCTGGGCCAGCATCCCCACCCGTGGAGCTCGTCGCCGTGCGCCACATCCAGATACCGGGGACGCGCGTCCTGTCGATGTCGCCGGATGGTCGGTCCATCGCCGCCTTGCGACCGATGGTCGGCTTCCAGCGTGACGGGCAACTGTGCGTGTTCGATGTCGCGACGCTGGCCGAGACCGCGTGCGGCAGCCTCGCGCCACTCGACGCCGGGATCCGGCCCGATTCGATCGTCTGGTCCCCGGACAGCGCCCACCTGGTCATGACCGAGCAAGCGTTCATGTACCTTCGCGACGGCGACCTGTGGCTGATGGACGCGACCACCGGGGTGCTCAGCAACCTCGACGATGACGGGTTCTCTGGTGGGATCCTGGGAGACCCGAAGGCACCGGCGATCTTCACCATCGATGCCAGCCCGACGTTCACAGCCGACGGGTCGGCCGTGACATTCTCTCGGTCGACCTTCCGTGACGGCACCGCGTCCGGCAACGACATCGCGACGGTGCCCATCACGGGCGGCGAGGCCGAACACCTCGTGGATGTATCGCAGTATGCCCCCGGTGTTGCCTACTTCGGCATGCGCTGGGCAGGAGACGACACCACGCTCTACTACTCCCTGAACGATGTGTCGGCCGACAGCCCTATCAACGGCATCTGGTCGATCGGCGCCGACGGGATGGACAACCGATTGCTGACCGGCACCACTGACCCGCAGGTGGCAGATCCGGCGATCGTGCAGGTCTCGAGCGACGGCAGCCGGTTGCTCGCATGGCACCCTCGGACACGCGGCCAGATCCAACCCATCTACGAGCTGTCGCTCATCGATGCCGCGTCCGGAGCCGCTTCACCGTTGACCCCGGACGCGGGTGTGCTCACAGCCCGCGGTGCACGCATCGAGGCGGCCACGTTCTCGCCAGATGGGGCATGGCTGCTGGAGTTGACACGCGGGACGGACCCCGATCACCAGGTCCTGCTCCGGAACCTGGAGAAAGGAGTGGTCGTGCCACTCGTCGCAAATGGGCTGGACAACGCCGGGTTACCACAATGGGGTATCGCGCCCACATGGTCGAGCGATGGCACCGTGCTCATCCCCGGCGGTGGGGCACTCGACGAGGCAACACTGTTGGCCATCGAAGTGCCGCCGTCGGAGTAGCCCCGTCGGGCGGAACGGCCCCGCCCGAGACGTCGACGGCACACCAGTTTGCCCCGACACGATCGAGGCCGGCCCCACCATGGGACCGGCCCCGGCATCGGGTCGAACGCAGCGCTCGAGAGAGCGCCGCGCGTCGCCTAGTGGTTGGTCACTTGCCGCCTGAGGTCACGGTGACCGTGCCCTTCACGAAATCGTCGCCCGTGGCGCCGCCCATGGTCATGGCGCGCGCCGCGTCGGCCAGGTCGGTTCGATAGGCGCTGCTGTCGGGTGCGTCCTTGATGACGCCCGCGTCCGTGGCGATCTTGACGGTCTGGTCCCAGGCTGCCGGGTCGAGCGCACCGATGCCGGCGGGAGACGGCCAGACGAGCGGATTGACCTCATTCCTCCTCCCCGCCTGATGGCCGGCACCCAGCGTGGACCCGGCATCCACGGTGTAGCCGATGCAGTCATCCGGGTTGTCCCGGCAGTAGATCCAGCCGTCGAAGGCGCCTGCGAGGAAGGCCGTGGCGATGTCCTCGTTACCGGGCTCTGCGAGCCACGACTGGCGGGCGAAGATCGCGTCCTGGAGCATCGCCGTGCCGACCGTGTTGTAGTCGATGACGTTGAGGTCCTCAGGCTGGTACAGGTCACCGGTCTTGGGGTCGGTCGCCTCCAGCACCTGGGCGTACTCGTTGTAGATCATGGCCTCGGCGACGTCGATCTCCCGATTGAGCAGGAGCGACATGTCGAACGGCTGGATGACCTTCTCATAGTCGGTGCCCTGGGTCAGGCCGGCAGCCGTGGCAGCGGCCGTGACTTCGTATTCATTGCCGAAGTCCCAGACGCCCACCTTCTTGCCCTTGAAGTCGGCAGGCGAGGTGATCGATGCATCGCTGACCGGGTCGGGACCCTTGCCCGGAGCCCACGAGACCGAGGTGGTGCCCGACCGCTGGAAGACCTGGCCGATATCCACCAGGTCCGACTTCAGGTCCGATTCCCGGACCTCGAGGACCTTGGGCACCCAGCTGATGGTGAACTCCGGTCCGTTGGGATCGGAGCCGACGACCTGGGGCACCACGTCGGGTCCGCCGTCGACGATGGTCACATCCAGACCATGGTTGGCCCAGAACCCCTTGGCGGCAGCCGCGAAGTAGCCCGCGAACTGTGCCTGCGGGGCCCACTGCAGCTGCAGGCTGACCGGGGTCAACGGGCCCATCGATGCGGGGGCCATGGACTTGTCC
>JBBSOS010000064.1:0-10086 GCA_038259505.1 Candidatus Limnocylindrales bacterium
GCCCCGACGCCGACGCAAGCCCCTCGATCGCTTGCCCCGAGTGAACGGAGCGCCCAGGGCGGATATGCCGGCCGCGGCCCTTCCTGCGCTCGCTGACGGCCCAAGGAGTGACACCAGGGCGGTCCGGAGACGCTCCTCGTCAAGGTCCCGGATCACCCGACCACGCTGGACGAGGCCGATCGAACCGGTCTCCTCGCTGACCACGATGACCACGGCATCGGTCTGCTCCGTGACCCCGATGGCCGCTCGATGGCGGGTCCCGTAGCGCTCACGACTGACGGAGATCTCCGACAGCGGCAGGACCGCGCCGGCCGCGATGATCCGGCCGTTGCGCACGATGACGGCTCCGTCGTGGAGCGCGGTCCGGGGCGCGAAGATGGAGGCCAACAACTCCTCGCTCAGATCGGCATGGAGCATCACGCCCGTCTCGGCCGTGTCCTCCAGCCCGGTGTCCCGCTCGATGACGATGAGCGCGCCCGTTCGGGTCGCGGAAAGGGACGCCGCGGTGCGGGAGAGCGTTCGCGCCACGCTCTCGGCGAGTGCCGCCGCGCCAGTGGGTACGAATGCCCAGCCGAACGAGCCGACACGACCGATGCGCTCGAGCGCACGTCGCAGCTCCGGTTGGAAGATGACGACCAGCGCGAGCAGGCCCACGACGGCACCCGTCTGGAGGATGCCAGAGAGCAACCGCAGATCGAGCAGTTGGGCCATAGCGTAGACGCCATAGAGCACGATGGCGCCGATCACCAACCGGACCGCGCGGGTGCCCTGGATGAGGCTGAACAGGCCGTAGAACAGGAGCGCGGTCAGTGCGATGTCCAGGATCGCCGTGAGGTCGATGTGGACGCCGCTCAGCAGGTCGCTCACGTGTCCCGTGCTCCCCCGCCCTGCTCAGCCCGACCGGTGGGTCGCCGACCAGGCGCCACGGGAGCCATCCATCAGACGACGCCGCCCGCGGCGATCGTCGCCAGTCGCGGTTCCGACGCCTGGTGGGTGCGGGCCAGTTGCAGGACCCCCTCTCGTGTCATCGGGTCGTCGTCCAGTGTCAGCAGCCGGGTCAGCAGCAGCAATCGCTCGACACCCCGGTCGGCCCAGCCCCGCTGGAAATAGATGCGCGCCATCTGCAGGTGGGCGGCGGGGGCACCGAGCGACACGCCGATGGCACGCTGGCACGCATCCAGGGCCGCATCGAGATGGCCCGCCTGGTGATACCCGGCCGCGGCGGCCACGAAGCCGTCGATGGCGGCACGTTCATGCCCGTCCCGACGGGACGCCTCGGCCACCGCCAACAGCCGCTCCGGTCCACCGGCCCACGCCGCCGCCTTGGCACTCGCCTCCTGCTCCATGCGCTGACGTGCGTGGTCGGCCTCCAGCCGGGCGACCTGCTGCACGAGCTCCGCGGATTCCGAGCGCTTGCCTGCGGCCAGCAGCGCCGAGGCCTTGCCCGAGAGCGCCTGGGGGTCGTCCGCCGAGCGTGCCAACGCCTCGTCGAACGCTGCGATGGCATCCTGGGCACGACCCATCTGGAGCAGCACGGACCCCATGCTCACGAACGGCAGGGGTCGGTGGCCAGCCAGCGAGGCGGCTTCCTGGTAGCGCGCCAGGGCTTCCTTGTGCTGGCCCTTGAACACCGCGACATGGCCCTGCTTGAGGGCCTCCTTGTACCGCTCGAATACCGGATCGGGCATATCCCTACTCTATCCCGCGCCCGCCCGGGCGGCGCAGGGACCAAGGTACGGGTCGGCCGGCCCGCGGGCGCCATCGGGCGACGCGAATGGAGATCCCCCGCCCCGCTCGGTCCGCGAGCGACAGGTCGCCGGCGGGCGTCTCAAGCGGAGCGTGAGCCGAGCCCGGTGGACCACCGGGCCGGTCACGACGACTATCGCTTGGTGTACTGCGGAGCCTTGCGGGCTCGCTTGAGGCCGTACTTCTTGCGTTCCTTCATACGCGGGTCGCGGGTCAGGAACCCAGCCTGGCGCAAGGGCACGCGGGCTGCCTCGGGATCCGACTCGAGCAACGCCCGGGCGATGCCATGGCGGATCGCCCCCGCCTGGCCCTGGGAGCCACCGCCCTCCACCTTGATCATGGCGTTGAAGCGGCCCTCGGTATTGGTGACCCGGAATGGCATCAACATGTCGCTGAGGCTCACGGCATTCCCGAAATGCTCTTCGAGACTTCGGCCGTTGACCACCACCTGGCCCTCACCGGCGATGAGCCGGACGCGCGCGACGCTGGTCTTGCGACGACCGGTACCCTGGAAATAGGCGGGAGCGGTGCTCATGCGATCGGGACTCCTATGCTCGGCATCGCCGACGGCTGCTGTGCCTCATGCGGATGTACGGGACCCGCATAGACCTTGAGCTTCCGCAACTGCTGGACGCCCAGCTTGTTGTGCGGCAGCATGCCCTTGACGGCGCGCCGCAGGACCTCTTCGGGTCGTCGCGCCAGGAGGTCGCCGAGCGCCTCCTGTCGGAAGCCTCCGGGATACCCGCTGTGGCGGGCGTAGGTCTTGGTCGCCAGCTTATCGCCGGTCACGCGTACCTTCGCGGCGTTGACCACGATGACGTGGTCACCCGTGTCCATGTGGGTGGCGTAGGTGGGCTTGTGCTTGCCCGCCAGCAGCGTCGCGATGCGCGTGGCAAGGCGCCCCAGGGTCTCGCCGTTCGCGTCGACGACGAACCACTGGCGTTCGATCTCGCTCGCCCGCGGTGTATACGTCCTGGTCGTCATCCTCGTGCCTTTCCGATACTGACTAGTGGACCCTCACCGATGACCACCCGCCTGAGACACAGCCCATGTGGCGGGGCGACCTGCCCGGCGAAGACCCGGTCCGGCGATCGCAACGCGACCTCCAGGTCTGCCATGGTCGCCTTCCCGTGCCCGATGCGCAGGAGGGCAGCCACGATGCTTCGAACCATCTGGCGCAGGAACGAGTCACCCACCACGTCGACCGTGATCGTGCGACCGTTCCTCCGGACCCGTACCCCGTAGAGGGTCCGGATCGATTGTCTGTGCGTGCCGCCGAATGCGGCGAAGTCGTGCCGCCCGACCAGCACCGCCGCGGCGCTGTCCATGGCTGCGACGTCGAGCGCATCCCTGACACCCAGGGCGTAGCGCTCACGCAGCGGGCTGCGTGGCCCGTTCCAGATCGTGTACCGGTACTCCCGTCGCACCGCTGCGCGGCGCGGCTGGAACCCGATGTCCACCCGCTGGAGTGAGCCGATCGTGACATCCGGCGGCAGTACTGCCCGGATGGCCCGACCCAGCACCCTCGCCGCGATCCTGCGACCCGTCCAGGTGAATGCGATCATCTGTCCGCTGGCATGGACCCCGGCGTCCGTCCTGCCCGCCCCGTCGATCCGGATACGCCCTCCACCACCGATGTGACGAAGGGCCGCCTCCAGCTCTCCCTGGACGGTCCGCCTGCCAGGTTGGACCTGGAAGCCGGCGAACCCCGTTCCGTCGTATTCCACCCGCGTGGCGAACCGCACGGGACCACCCTCTCGGGTGGATCGCTCAGACGAGCTCGAGCTGGACGATGGGGGCACGATCACCGGCCCGAAGGCCGATCTTCGTGAGCCGGGTGTAGCCCGAGCTTCGGTCCCCATAGCGAGCTGCGATATCGTTGATCAGCTTGTCGATGACCAGGGGCTCGTTGGGCAGCTCCGCCACGATCCGGCGTCGCGAGGCAAGCGTGCCCTGCTTGGCGATCGTGATCATCTGCTCCACTTGGCCGCGCACCTCCTTGGCGCGCGCTTCCGTGGTCCGGATCTGCTCGTAGCGCAGCACCGACACGATGAGGTTCCGGTACAGCGACAAGCGCGGCCCGGTCTGCCTGCTGAGCTTGCGTCCGTCGATGCGGTGCGAGGACATGGCTCAGCCTTCCCCGTCGTCGTCATCTTCGTCGTCGTCATCGAAGTCGACGTCGGCAGACTCGGCGTATTCGGAGGCGGTGTCCTCGGCGGGGAAGAAGCCCCGCATCCGGAGCCGCTCCTTCATCTCGTCGAGCGACTTCTTGCCGAAATTGCGCATCCGCAGCAGGTCATCGTCCTGCAGCTGCAGGACCTGACCCACCTTGACGATGTTGTTACGCTTGAGGGAATTGTAGGCGCGCATCGGAAGATCAAGCTCTTCGATGGGCATGTCCAGCATGTTCTGGGGGATGGCACCTGCGGCGGTCGCGGCACCGGTCGTCCGGGCGAGCTGCTTGCCCGCCGAGGTGAACAGGCTGAACTGCGATACGAGGATCTCCGCGGCCTGCGCCAGAGCCTCCTCCGGCGACACGGTGCCGTCGGTCTCGACCTCGATGGTCAGCTTGTCGTAGTTGGTCATCTGGCCCACGCGCGTGTTCTCGACGTGGTAGTTGACCTTGCGGACGGGCGTGAAGATCGCGTCGACCGGGATGACGCCGATGGGCATCTGCTCCGCGCGCTCCGCGGCCAGGTACCCCACACCTCGCTCGACCGTGAGGTCGAGCTCGATGGTCACCCCGTCGGAATCGAGGGTCATGAGCTCCTGCTCGGGATTGACGATCTCGACGTCGGCGGACTCCACGATGTCGGCCGCCGTGACGGTGCCTGCACCGTTCTTGACCAGCTTCAACTGGACCGGGTGGGGCGAGTAGCTCTTGAGCCGGAGCTTCTTGACGTTCAGGACGATCTGGGTGAGGTCCTCCTTGACGCCCGGGATGATCGCGAACTCGTGGTACACGTCGCGCACCTGGATGGAGGTCACCGCGGCGCCCTCCAAGGAGGACAGCAGGACACGCCGCAGCGCGTTGCCGATGGTCACACCATAGCCCGCGGCGAGCGGGCTCGCCTCGTACTTGCCGTAGGTCTCGAGCTCCTCGAGGGGCTCGAGCTGGGCGTTCTCCAGTTCGATCATGAGAGGGGGGTCACCTCGAGTAGTACTCGACCACGAGCTGCTCGTTCAGCTCGAGTGGCATCTGGTCGCGGCGCGGCAGGGCGGCCACGGTCCCGGCGAGCTTGTCGGCGTCGACGGTCAGCCAGTCGGGTCGCTGGGCTCCCCGGAGGGCATCCTTGGCCTGCTTGAAGTACTCCGTCGACCGACTCGAGGTTCGCACCTCGACCCGGTCACCGTCACGCACCTGGAACGAGGGCACGGTCGTGACGCGGCCGTTGACGGCGAAATGGCCATGGCTGACCAACTGGCGCGCCTGGGCACGGCTGGTGGCGAAGCCCATCCGGAAGACGACGTTATCGAGCCGCACCTCGAGCAGCCGGAGGAGGTTCTCGCCGGTCATGCCCGGCTTCACCTCGGCCGCCTCGAAATAGCGCCGGAACTGCCGCTCAAGGACGCTGTAGACGCGCCGGATCTTCTGCTTCTCGCGCAGCTGCACGCCGTACTCCGAGACCTTCCGGCGACGCATGACGTGCTGTCCGGGCGGGGTGGGCCGGCGCTCGAAGCCGCACTTCTTGGTGTAGCACCGGCTGCCCTTCAGGAACAGCTTCATGCCCTCGCGGCGGCAGAGTCGGCAAACGGGTCCTGTGTAGCGAGCCATGATGCGTTCCTAGACCCGGCGCCGCTTGGGTGGGCGGCATCCGTTGTGCGGGATGGGCGTGACGTCGGTGATGGCGGTGACCTCCAGCCCTGCGGCCTGCAGCGACCGGATGGCCTGCTCGCGACCTGCGCCCGGGCCCTTGACGAACACCTCGACCTGGCGCATGCCGTGCTCCATGGCCCGCTTGGCGGCACCATCGGCGCTCTGCGACGCGGCATAGGGCGTGCTCTTGCGGGAGCCCTTGATGCCGGCGACCCCCGCGCTGCCCCACGAGATCGTGGCGCCACCAAGGTCGGTGATGGTCACGATGGTGTTGTTGAACGATGCCTGGATGTGGGCGTGGCCCGACGGCACGTTCTTGCGTTCCCTTCGCCGCGTCTTGGTCGCGCGCTTGCGTTCCACCATGCTGGGGTCAAGCTCCTGTTGGTCGTGTCCGGCAGGCCGGCGTCAAGGCCGCTGCCGCGAGGTGTGGTTCGGCTGCTGCCGGCTACTTCTTGCGCCGGACGCCGACGGTCTTCTTGGGACCGCGTCGCTGGCGAGCGTTGGTCTTGGTGCGTTGCCCGCGAACGGGCAGGTTCCGGCGGTGCCGGAGTCCCCGGTAGGAGCCGATCTCCTGGAGGCGCTTGATGTTCAGGGCGACCTCGCGTCGCAGGTCACCTTCCACCTTGTAGCGGCGGTCGATGATGTCGCGCAGTCGATTCACCTGCTCCTCGGTCAGGTCGCGGACACGCGTGTCCGGATTGACGTTGGCCTGGGCGAGGATCTTCTGGCTGGTCGGCAGGCCGATGCCGAAGACGTAGGTCAGGGCGATCTCCACGCGCTTCTCGCGCGGGATGTCGATGCCCGCGATACGTGCCACGGCTACGCCTGACGCTGCTGATGCTGGGGATCGCTGGGTCGCGATCCAGTGGTGATCACGTGTCGCCTACCCCTGACGCTGCTTGTGCTTGGGATTGCTGCAGATGACCATCACCGTGCCGTGACGGCGGATGACCTTGCAGTTGTCACAACGCGTCTTGACCGACGCCGAGACCTTCAACGTGGACTCCGTTCACTTGATACGAGAGGTGATCCGTCCACGCGAGTGGTCGAACGGCGACAACTCGACGCGGACCCGGTCGCCCGGGAGGATCCGGATGAAGTCCATCCGGAGCTGGCTGCTGATATGAGCGAGGACCCGGTGCTTGTTGACCAGCTCGATGGCGAAGATGGCATTGGGCAGCGGCTCGATGACCGTCCCCTCCACCTCGATCGCTTCTCGATTGGCCACAGGCCGACCGCGGCTCCGCTATCGATGGTTGGGTACTGGGTGACGCGCACCCGTGCGACCAGGCCGCACGACAGGCGTCACGTGGGCGCCGGGACACGCCCGGCGCACGAACGAGGAGTGTACCAGAGTGGCGCATACCTCGACAAGTGGACGAGTCGGGCCCGATCGCAGGCCCCGGATGTGGCCCGCCTCAAGGGGCGATCCCTGCGGTGGTGCTGGTGCGCAGGCCGGCATGCGCGGGGTCGATGCCGGCCCGCGCGGGGTCGTTGGTGGTGCGCGCGGGGTCGTTGGTGGTGAGGATCCGCGGCCCGTCGTCGGTCACCGCGATGGTGTGCTCCCAGTGGGCTGCCAGGCTGCCGTCGAACGTCTCGACCGTCCAGCCGTCGGACTTGACCCGGACCTCGTGGCTGCCCACGGTGAACATGGGCTCGATGGCCAGGCACAGGCCGGGCTCGATGCGCCGCCCCCGGTGGTCGGTCCGATAGTTGGGCACGTTGGGTTCCTCGTGCATCTCCGTGCCGATGCCGTGACCCACGAACGCGCGCACGACCCCGTAGCCATGGGCGGCCGCGACGTCCTCGATCGCCGCCCCGATATCGCCCAGGAAACCACCCGGGCGTGCGGCCGCGATGCCCGCATGCATCGCTTGCCGGGTCGTCTCGACCAGGGTGCGCACACCCTCCGGCGCCTCACCGACAACCCAGCTCCGGGCTGCGTCGCCGTGCCAGCCATCGATGATGGCCCCCGCGTCCACGGACACGATCTGACCATCGGCGATGCGCCGCTTGCCCGGGATGCCGTGGACGACCTCCCGATCGATGCTGATGCACACCGAGTGGCGGTAGGGTGCGATGCTGCCGGGCTCACCGATGAAGGACGGGATGCCACCTCGCGACCGGATCAACTCCTCGGCCATCCGGTCGAGCTCCAGCGTCGTCACACCCGGGCGGATGGCCGCGCCCACGGCATCGAGGACATCCGCAACGAGCGCGCCCGCGATGGCCATGCGTGCGATCTGGCTGGTGCTCTTGAGCGTGACCCTCCGGTCGCCGAATGCCATCTCAGACCCGCTTCGCGGCCTGCTCGGCGACGCGCAGCAGGTCTGCGGTGACGTCGTCGATGGCCCGGTCGCCGCGCACCGCGTGCAGCACGCCCGTCTCGGTGTAGTGGTCCACGACCTCGTACATGGGTGGCAGTTGGCGCGCCAGACGCGCGCTGATGGTCTCGGGTCGGTCGTCGTGCCGCTGCTCGAGCGCGCTGCCGTCGAGGTCGCAGACGCCGGCCACCTTCGGCGGCCGGGTCGACAGGTTGTAGACGTGCTGCTCGGCGCCGGTGCCGACCCTGCGACCGGCCAACCGGGTGACCAGTTCGGGTGTCTCCACCTCGATGTACAGGGCGGCTGCCACGCGTGCATCCTGGCGGGCCAGCAGGCGGTCGAGCGCCTCTGCCTGGGGCCGGGTGCGCGGGAACCCGTCGAGCACGGCACCGAGTGCCGCGTCCGGACGTGAGAATCGCTCTTCGACCACGCGCATGGTCACCGGGTCAGGCACGAGAGTGCCCTTCTCGACGTAGCGGCGCACCTCGGAACCCAGCGGCGAGCCCTCCCGGAGGAACGCCCGGAACAGGTCACCGGTCGACACATGGGGAAGGTCCAGCTCCTTCGCGAGGCGAAGGGCCTGGGTGCCCTTGCCGGCACCCGGGGCCCCCACCATCACGAAGACGAGCGGCGACGATTCCACGACCTCATGGGCGGCTCCGACACGTGTCGCCTGGGTCACAGGATGCACCCTCCATCGTCCCGCCATGTGCGGTATCGCGGCGGGGTGGCGTGGCTTGGCCTCACTTGATGAACCCTTCGTAGTTCCTCATCATCAACTGCGCTTCGAGCTGTTTCATGGTCTCCACCACCACGGACACCACGATCAGCAACGCGGTGCCACCAAGGCTGAATGACCCCACCACGCTGCCGCTAAAGAACGCAGACAGGAGGATCGGGCTCACCGCCACGATGCCCAGGAACAACGCGCCAGCGAGGCTGATGCGATAGACGACCCGTGACAGATAGTCACGCGTGGGTGCGCCAGGTCGGATGCCCGGGATGAAGCCGCCGTTCTTGCGCAGTTGGTCGGCGGTCTCGTCGGGCTTGAACGTGAAGGCGGTGTAGAAGTACGTGAAGCCGACCGTCAGCAGGAAGTACAGCAGGATATAGATCGGCGAGTGGTTGTCGAGGAGCCTGATGACTGCCTGGGACATGTCCCCGATGAACCCCTCGGTGGAGCTCTGGAAGTAGGTCGCCAACTGCACCGGGAAGAGCAGGATGCTGACCGCGAAGATGATGGGGATCACGCCTGCCTGGTTGACCCGCAGGGGCAGGAACGTAGCGCCGCCCTGGTACATGCGCCGGCCGCGGACGCGACTGGCGTACTGGATGGGGATGCGACGCTGGCCTTCCTGGATGTACACGATGGCGGCCACGGCGCCGATGCCGAGCGCGGCGAAGGCGATACCCGCCGCCAGGTCCGGTGTCCGCAGGAACGCTGAGAGGCCGGACGGCAGCTTGGCCACGATCCCCGCGAAGATGATGAAGCTGATGCCGTTGCCGATGCCCCGCTCGGTGATCAACTCGCCGATCCACATCACCAGGATGGTTCCCGCGACCAGCGACGCGATCATGGTCAGCGTCTGGAGGCTGGCAAGGTCGAAGTGCGGGATGACCTGGACACCGCCTGGGCTCGAGGCGGACAGCAGGATGAGATAGCCATACGCCTGCAGCAGGCCCATGGGGACCGTGAGGTAGCGGGTGTACTGGTTGATCTTGTTGCGCCCGTACTCGCCCTCACGCTGCAACTGCTGCAGTCGCGGCACGACGCCGGTCATGAGCTGCATGATGATCGAGGCGTTGATGTACGGGTTCACGCCCAGGGCGATGATGGAGAAGGACGACAGCCCACCGCCCGAGAACAGGTCCAGGAGCTGCAGGAACGGGTTGGCCGTGATGACCGAATCGAGGGCATCCTTGTTGACCCCCGGCACGGGCACGTGGGCGAGCCCACGCACCACCACCAGCATCAGCAGGACGAACAGGATGCGGCGCCGGATATCCGGCGCGCGAAAGGCGTTGACGAGAGCGTCGAACACCGGGCGTCAGTCCCCGGAAGCCGTGTCCGCGGATCCGCCGTCCAGCTCGGTCGAGTCAGCGTCAGGAGCTGCGGTCGCGGCGCTGGATGCCGTGGTCGCGGCGCTGGATGCCGTGGTCGCGGCGTCGGGGGCTGCGGTCGCGTCCTCGGGAGCGGTA
>JBBSOS010000065.1:0-10058 GCA_038259505.1 Candidatus Limnocylindrales bacterium
GAGTCGATGGTCGTGCGCATGGGGTCTGGCGAGCGCATCCACTATCTGGACTGGGCAGCTCCGTCGACGGACGGTCCGACGCTGCTGCTCCTCCACGGCATCAGCGCGACGTCGTGGGTCTGGGCCCCGGTCGCGCGTCGTCTGCATGATCGCATGCGCATCATCGCGCCCGACATCCGGGGTCACGGCCTGTCGGAGGGTGCCCGGACCGGGCTCGACCTCGAATCCCTGGCCTGGGATGTGCTCACCGTGCTCGCCGCGAACGGTGCCGGGGTGGCCGCAGGTGGTCCGCCGGGCATCCTGGCTGGCCACGGACTGGGTGCGATGATCGCGGCAACGGCAGCTCGCCTGGAGCCGGCATCGGTATGTGCGCTGGCCCTGGTGGACGGTGGCTGGGAGGACATCGCGGTCTCGACCCGCCTCGGTCCGGGGGAGTTCCTCGCAGGCATCGGCGAACCACCCGAGGTGATGGCATCGATGGACGCTTTCCTTGCCGATCGACGTGGGTTCGACCCAGCGTCCTGGGACGCCGACCAGGAGCGCGCGGCGCGGTCCCAGGTCGACCAGAAGCATGCTGGCCATGTGGGGCTGGTCACGCGCCAGGCGACGACCCGCGGGCTCGTTGATGCCATGTTCAGCTACGAGCCGGTCCCGACGCTGTCCGCGGCGCCGATGCCGCTCCTGGTGTTCGTGGCAGGGGCCGGGACGGCGGACGATGAGACCGCACGCGAACGGAGCCTCGCCCTCGACGATGTCATCGACGCCCGAGAGGCGGCCGGCATGCCCCCGACCCGTGTCGTCCGGTTGCCGGGAACAGGTCACAACCTCATGCGCTACCGACCTGACGAGTTGAGTGCCGAGCTCCTCGCGCTCGCCGCGATGACGGGCGTTAGGATGTGACCGTGGATATCCTCATCGTGCTCGTGATCGTGCTCGTCGCGGTCATCGTCATCCGGGGTCCCAAGATGCTGCCGAAGCTCGGCGAGGCGCTGGGCAGGACCGTCAAGGACACCCGCGCAGAATTCGAGAAGCGGTCCGACGACGACCCGCCCGCCCCGACGTCGTAGCGGGTCGGAGGCCCGCCCGGAGCGACTGTGCCCGAGTTGAGCGACCACGTCCGCCGGTCGGTCGATGCCATGGAGCGCGAGGTCGGCGATGCGACCCTCTCGGCCCGCATCATCGAGGGCTCCATGCCCTGGCTGCCCGATGACGACGCCGAGCCAGGTGGCGGCGGCAGCGTTGAGCAGGCCGTCCGCGCCATCATCATCGGCATCGGCGAGGACCCCGACCGCCAGGGTCTCGCGCGCACCCCCGCGCGCGTGCAGCGGATGTACACGGAGCTGACCGCCGGCTACCACGTGGATCCGGAGCGGCTCATCAATGGCGCCATCTTCGATGTCGAGTACAGCGAGATGGTAGTCGTGCGGGCCATCTCCTTCTCCTCCCTGTGCGAGCACCACCTCCTGCCGTTCTTCGGTACCGCCGCGGTCGCGTACATCCCGCGAGGTCGGGTCATCGGCCTGTCCAAGATCCCGCGGATCGTCGAGATGTACGCCCGACGGCTCCAGGTCCAGGAGCGCATGACGCAGCAGATCGCGGACTTCCTGATGGAGCGACTCGATCCCAAGGGCGTGGGCGTGGTCGTCGAGGCGACCCACCTGTGCGCCACGATGCGCGGGGTGCGCAAGCCCGGCACGCTCATGACTACGAGCGCCGTGACGGGCCTGTTCCGTTCGAACGACAAGACCCGCGCCGAGTTCTTCAGCCACCTCGACCGGCCTGCACCCGAACTTGCCTGAGGTCTGATCGACTCGAGCGGGTCGGCAGAGGTTCGTCAGCCCGTCCGCACCCGGAGCGAGCGAGCGCCTCCCGATACCTCCACCTCGAAGCGGTCCGGGGCACTCTCTGCCTCCCGGGTCTGCAGGTGAACCGTCCCGTGGGTATCCCGGAGGTGCTCGTGGCCGAATCGGATGTCGTGCGCGCCGCCGGTCAGGCTGAGCCGGAGCGCCGTGCCGGCCGGATGCTCGATGGTCGCATCGCGCATGCCGCCCGAGATGCGGAGGCGGCTGGTGCCGTCCGGCATGCCCAGCTGCAGGAGCACGTCATCCACGCTCCCCGCGACCCGCATGTCTCGCAATCGTACGTGGCGCAGGTCGCCCAACAGCGACGACAGACCGCCTGCGATCTCGATCTCCCAGGGGATGGACCGGTTCAGGCCGACACGCGCCTCGCGTCGGCGCCAGTCGAGGCGACGCTTGTGCTGCATCCTCACCTCGCCACCGCGGACCCGCACATCTGGCAAGGGGCCCTGGAACACGCCTCGGGCGAGCTCGCCGGCTTCAGCGCTCGCGTCGAGCCGCAGCAGCGTGTGCGTCAACTCCGCGACTGCACGCATCTCGCTGGCCGGACCGAGGGGCGCCGCCCGGAGCGCGATCCGTGGCGCGCCCGACTGGAACACCAGCCTACCGTGGTCGCGGTCGCCGAGAGGGGCCGTGAACATCTCGCCGACCATGCCGCCCCGGGTCGTGGCGCGCAATCGTGCCGTGTCCCGTTCGACCGCTGCGCCAACGCTTCGCACGATTTCCGTCAGGGTGGCTAGCTGCGCCTCGTCCAGCCGTCCGGCGATCGCATCGACCTTGCGTTCCAGGGGATCGTAGGCGGCGCCCAGCTCCTCGCCGCGCGTGTGTGATACCCGGACCAGGGTCCGTCGCCGATCCGTCGGGTCGGCCAGGCGCTGGATGAAGCCGGCACGCTCCAGCCGGTCGAGCACCCCGGTCACGGCTCCGGTGGTGAGCCCGGTCAACTCGGCCAGCCGCCCGGGTGTCAGGTCCGGCTCGGACCACGCGAATCCCACGCAGCGCAGGTCCGTCGGGTTGAGATCGAGGGCTTCGGCGATGGCCTCCTGGTGCAGCGCTCCCTGTTGGGCCAGGGTCGAGAACGCGGTCCAGAAGTCGGGAGCAGGGTTGACAGGTCGACTGTGATCGTTCATATTGCGTATATCTTAGCAACTAAGCAATTACCTTGGTAAGGAACGCACACGAGCCATGATGGCAGAAAGGACTCACAGCGTGTCCCTGATCATCGAAACCACCGGTCTCAGGAAGAGCTTCGGGACGGGCGACAAGCCGGTCGAGGCGGTGCGGGGTGTGGACCTGCAGGTCGACACTGGCCAGATCTTTGGCTTCCTGGGACCCAACGGTGCCGGCAAGACGACCACGCTTCGGATGCTGGTGACGTTGCTCGCACCGACCGCGGGCGAGGCGAGGGTCGCCGGCTTCGACCTGCGATCGGAGCCAGTCGAGGTCCGGCGGCAGATCGGGTATGTCGCCCAAGGCTTCTCGAGCGCTCACGGCATGACCGGCCGGGGCGAACTCGAGATGCAGGGCCGGATGTATGGCATGGGTGCGCGGGACGCGAAGGCACGGGCCGCGGAGGTGCTCGAGCATCTCGACCTGACCGAAGCGGGTGACCGGACGACGGGTACCTACTCGGGGGGCATGCGCAGGCGCCTGGACGTCGGTCTGGGCATCACCCATCGACCATCGCTGCTGTTCCTCGACGAGCCGACGACCGGGCTTGACCCGCAAGCGCGCGCTGGCATGTGGCGAGAGATCGCTGCGCTCCGGGACAGCGGCACGACCGTGTTCCTGACCACCCACTACCTTGACGAGGCGGACGCGTTGTGCGAGCGGCTGGCCATCATCGACCACGGCCGGATCGTCGTCGAGGGCTCGCCAGACGAGCTCAAGCGGCAGATCGCGGGCGATGTGGTGAACATCGGGGTCGTGGACCGTGGACTCGAGGTGCTCCGCCTCATCGAGGGCGAAGGGTTCGTGCGGGAGGCGAGCGTCGCGGACGACGGCACGGTGCGGGCGTATGTCGATCGGGGAGAGGCGGCCCTGCCGGCGCTGCTCCGGCTGCTTGACGGTCAGGGCATGGCCCCCCAGACGCTATCGCCCATCGCTCGACGATGTATTCCTGCGCCAGACCGGCCGTTCGTTGCGTGACACGGCCTGAACCCGACCGGCCACCCATTCCTGTATACGAAGGTAGGCATCCGATGACTCTGTTGCGCGACACCTGGCTCCAGTTCCGGCGCGCATCCTGGCTCACCCTCCACAACCCGGTCTGGGTCGTGGTCGGACTCACGCAGCCCATCCTGTACCTGGTCCTGTTCGGGCCATTGCTCAAGTCCCTTGCCGGCCCCGGCCTGACCGGCGACTCGGCGTTCAACCTGTTCGTGCCCGGGCTCATCATCCAGCTTGGCCTGTTCGGTGCTGCGTTCGTCGGCTTCGGGCTCATCGAGGAGATGCGTGAAGGGGTCATCGAGCGGATGCGGGTGACGCCGACGAGCCGTCTGTCGATGCTGCTCGGACGGGCGCTTCGCGACGTGGCCATCCTGGCCGCGCAGGCGGTGCTGCTCGTGCTCGTGGCCATCCCCTTCGGCCTCACCGTCAGCGTCGAGGGCCTCATCGTCGTCCTCGGGCTACTGTCCCTCATGGGGCTGCTGATGGCCTCGATCTCCTACGCGCTGGCGCTCAAGCTGCGCTCGGAGGACGCGCTGGCGCCATTGCTCATGACAGTGACGCTGCCGCTGCTGCTCCTGTCGGGCGTGCTGCTGCCGCTGACCCTCGCGCCGGACTGGCTCCAGACCCTCGCGTCCCTCAATCCGTTGTCACACGCGGTGGATGCCGCACGGGCTCTGTTCAACGGCCAGTTCGCGGACCCGAGCGTGATGCCGGGGGTGGTGCTCATGGGCGTGCTGGCGGGTGTTGGCCTGTGGGTCGGTGGCAGGGCCTTCGACCGCATGGTCGCGTAGCGGCCGGCCGCCATGTCCGGGGCCGACTGAGGGCCGGGGGTTGCCCGGCGAGGCCGGCTCCGATCCCGGCGTGCCTGGTCCGACTGCCCGGCCATCGGGTGATCAGGCCAACAAGCCACCACCGAGTGCGATCCGTGTGGGGGCTCGACGTGGCTGAGCCGTGTGGCTGAGCCGCGCACGGGCCAGAACTTGGGCTGGCCGTGTGGGTCGACCGTGTGGATCGACCGTCTGGATCGACCGTGGAGCCGGATCCTGCGAGTCCGATCCCGGATCTCCACAGTCGGATCACCCGGTGGCCGGGCAATGGCCGCGACAGCGCACCACCGAAACCCGCATCGGACGTGCCGCGAGGGTGCAAGGAAGGACCACGATGGTGCGTCAGATGGGTATGAGACGCGGCGTGCAGTGATGACGAAGGGTGTGACCGATCGGTTCGCGATCGACGACTTCGGCGCCTTCTACGAGCGCACCTACCCGGTGGCGGTGCGCACGGCGATGGGCATCTGCCGGGACGCGGCGCTCGCGGACGAAGTCACCCAGGACGCGTACCTGTCGGCGTGGCGGACCCGTGATCGCTATCGCGGCGACGGCCACCCGGATGCATGGCTCATGCGCATCGTCGTCAACAGTGCCCTGAGCGGTCTTCGACGCCGACGGGTGCGCCGGGCCGAGTCACTGGACGAGACGGCCCACGTCCGGCCCGGACCCCATGGCACCGATGCCGCGGACTCCATGGCGATGCGTCACGCGCTCGACGCCCTCGACGGACGTCACCGCGCCGTGGTCGTGCTGCGCTACTACCACGACCTGGAGTACGCGGCCATCGCCTCGATCCTGGGGACCAGCACCGGCAACGTCGGCTCGATGCTCAGCCGGGCACTTGCCCGGTTGCGGGTCGACCTGTCACATGATGAGCCGCCCCGACGCGGCCGACTGGAGGCGAGCCACCATGGCCGACGATCCGACTGAGTTGCGACTGCGCAGCGTGCTCCGGGCCGAACTCGACGGGTTCGCCGGGGCTCATCCCGTCTGGGCGGCAACGCCGGTGGCCCGCGCGGTCGCGCCGACATCGCGCACAGGCAGGGCTGCCCAGCGCGCCATTCCCGGCCGCTCGGTGATGGGCATGGCCGCCGCCGTCGCGTCGCTGCTGTTCGCTGCAGCACTGCTCCTGGCACTGCGACCGGATCACCAGGGTGGCGTCGCGAGCGGCCTGCCCACCGCGGTTGGCACGGCTTCCGATGCGGCTGCGCCACCCGTCATCGCTGGCCAGCTCCTGGATGTCGATCGGGGGACCACCGGTTCGGCTGTGGTGATCCAGCCGGGTATCGATGGCGCGTCGACGCGCTCATGGCTGATCAGCCCGACCGGCTCGTGGAGGGAGGGCCCGGAGCTCCCCCGGATATCGGCGCCCCAGGACGCGACGGTGACCCAGACCTGGGCGTCCGACGGCCGCACCATCGCGCGGCTCGCGGCGTTCGGCACCACCCGGTACGGCGATGGGAATGCGATCGCGAACCGCGAGATCTGGGTCACGCCGGTCGACGCCGGTGCGCTGTCGCGAAAGGTCGCCACCATCGATGATCTCATCGATGCGCCGGCCTCCGTCTGGGACCCGGCCGGTCGGCTGCTGGCGATGCCCGACGGCGGCTATGTGGTGACCAAGGCGTCGAGCCTGCTCATCGTCCGACCAGACGGCACTCTCGACCGACAGGTACTGCCAGCCGACCGGATGATCATCGCGCCGACCAGCGATCCGAGATGGTTCATCGTGGCCTCCGTGGCTGGCGCCCGGACAGACACGGCGCACGCCCCGTATCGGGCCATGCTCTGGTCACGCGAGGGCCGGGAGTTGCCGATAGCAGCGGATGTGACGGGGGTCCTGCCAAGTACCCACCAGGTCGGTCGTGCCTGGATCCAGCGCGACCACGGCGACTGGTATCCGCTCGACGCCTCGGGACTTGTGGGGCCAGGCCTGCCGAATACCGTGATCAGTCCGCTGCCTCCCGAAGGGACGACGATGGTCGGAATCGACCCCACCGGGACCTGGGCACTGCTCGGAACCCCGGGTGTCGTCGGCCAGACGATGCTCGTGGCCGCCGGGACCGGCGGCGCCGTGGCCGATGTCCAGGGAGCGCCCACGGGCACGTTGGCCTGGCTCGGCGACGTCGTGATGTTCGCCAGGGTGCTGCGGGCATCGGGGGCATCCGACACGGACGGCGGGTTGGTGCGCCTGGGTGCCGAAGGGGTCGAACAGATCGGCCTGCCCTGAGCGACTGTGCGTGTCCCGCCCGGGTCCGGATGCACCTCGCTGGGGGGCCTGCCGGCCCAGTCCGTCGCTGGAGGAGCCGCTGGCCCACGGCTCCGCGTTCCCGGCCCCTATTGCCCGGCGAGCGGGTGATCAGGCCGACCAGGGCGTCCTCGTGAGGGCAGCGGAGTCGATGCACGACCGACCGACCCGCCAACGGGGCCGATACACGCCAACTTGACCCGCCAAGCGGGCAGATCATGCCCTGGACGGGTGCGATCACCAGGTTTGGGCGGGATCCCGAGGGCCTGGAGCTGGCCCGATCCCCTGCCTCCACGACCCGATCACCCGGCCAGCGGGCAAGGCCGAGCCGGTGGCAGCCCGTCCTCTGTCGTCCCACCGAATGGGAGTATCTACCAAGGAGTGGGCACTGGGCGCCTGGCAGGGCGTGTCCGGACCCGTCATGTCCGGTCTCCTTGACCTCCCTTCCCATGGGATGGGAGGTCAGACGAGGGAGGGGTGCATCCCGACCCCCGATATCCGCCTGCCTGGCTGATACTCCCACCGGATGGGAAGCGGGACTCATGGCTCCGCCGCTGGGGCCCGCCGCCCATGGCTCCGCCGCTGGGGCCCCGGCCCACGGCTCCGTCGCGGAGGCGCACGGCTCCATCGCGGAGGCCCATGGCTCCGCCGCTGGGGCCCGCTGGCCACCGCTATCATCGGAACCATGCCCGATCGACCCATCAAGGTGCTCATCGCCAAGCCTGGCCTCGATGGCCACGACCGAGGTGCCAAGGTGCTTGCCCGCGGACTGCGTGACGAGGGCTTCGAGGTCATCTATACCGGCATCCGCCAGACGCCCGAGATGATCGTCTCAGCGGCCGTCGAGGAGGACGTCGACGTCGTTGGCCTGTCCATCCTGTCCGGCGCTCACCTGACGCTGCTGCCGCGGATCACGGGCCTGATGCGCGACCAGGGCATGACGGATGTGCTGGTCACCGCGGGCGGCATCATCCCGGACGAGGACGTGCCGGTGCTACGGGAAGCCGGCGTGGCCGCGGTCTTTGGACCCGGCACGAGTATCGGCCAGGTTGCCGACTACCTGCGGGCGAACGCCCGGCCACGGGGCACGTGACGTCGCCCGCGGTGACCCTCGCTGGAGCCGCTCGCACCGGCGATCGGCGCGCCCTGGGCCGTCTGCTCACGGAGATCGAGGCACGGACGAGCACCGGCCGTGCCGCTCTCGCCGACATGTATCCATCGGCCGGGTCGGCCCACCTCGTCGGTGTCACTGGTCCGCCAGGCTCGGGCAAGAGCACCCTTGTGGCCGCCCTGGCGTCACGGGTGCGGAAACAGGGCCGGACAGTGGCCGTGCTTGCCATCGACCCCTCGAGTCCTATCACCGGTGGCGCCATCCTGGGTGATCGGGTACGCATGCAGGCGCATGCGGGCGATGCGGGTGTGTTCATCCGCTCGATGGCGGCACGGGGACACGCCGGCGGGCTGGCCTTGGCAACCCTCGACGCTGCGACCGTGCTCGACGCCTGCGGCTTCGACATGGTGGTCATCGAGACGGTCGGCACCGGTCAGGGCGAGGTCGCGATCGCATCGCTCGCTGCAACGACGGTGGTCGTCCAGCCGCCGGGTCTGGGCGACGAGGTACAGGCACTCAAGGCCGGCCTGCTGGAGGTGGCGGACATCGTCGTGGTGACCAAGGCCGATGTGCCCGGCGCGGACCAGGCGGCAGGCGCGCTCCGGGCGATGCTGACGGTCGGCGCGCAGCATGATCGGATGGCCGGTGACCGTCCACGGCCGACCCGCCCCGAGGTGCTGCTGGTGTCGGCGGTCGAGGGCACTGGAGTAGCGGAGTTGCTGGCAGCGATCGATCGGCGCGCGCCCGGCGCGGCCGGGGACCGAAGGGATGCAGCGCGGTTCCGGGATCAGGCGCTCGTCCGCGCTGAGACGCAGCTCCTTGGCCTCGTCGAAGAGCGGGTGCGCACGCGCATGCAGTCTGGGGAGGCGCGGTCGCGTCTGAACGTCGAGGCACAGGCCGTGGCCGCTCACGAAGCAGATCCGCACGCCGCCGCCGATCGACTCCTGGATCTGCTCATGGGGAAGAACGGTGAGTGAGCTGGTGTTCCGACGACTCAGGTCAAGCGACACGCCGGTGCTCTACGCCATCTTCCGACGAACCATCGCGGACCTGGTGGATCGGCGTGGTGGGAGCTGGCCCTGGGACGAGGACGACGATGCCGAGTGGCATCGGTGGCAGGGTCTCTTCGAGCACATCGGGCGGACGGCCGATGCGGCATGGGGCGCGGAAGAGGACGGCAGACTCGTGGGCTATGCGCGCTCCATCACCCGGACGGAGTCGCGCGAACTGACCGAGTTCTTCGTGCTGCCCGGAGCGCAGGGTCGGGGCATCGGTCGGGAGCTGCTGGTCCGGGCGTTCCCGGCGGCGGGAGTGCGCCATCGGTCGACCCTGGCGACGGGCGACCCCGCCGCCCTGTCTCGCTACCTGCGCCACGGCTTCCACGCGAGGACCGCGGTCTACGGCTTCCAGGGTCGTCCCGCGCGCGAGGCCGCCCCAGCGGTCGCGGGCCTCGTCGCCCGGCCGCTCGACGATATGGATGTCGAGACCCGGATGACAGCGCTCGCGGTCATCGACGCCGAGGTGCTCACGACACGACGTGATGTGGATCACGCCTGGCTGGGATCACAGCGGATGAGCTGGCTGTTCGAGCGGGCCGGAGCACCCGTCGGCTATGCCTACGGCGGACGGCAACAGGGTCCCGTCGCGATGCTCGACCCGGTGGATCTGCCGTTCGGGCTTGCGACCGTGGAGCGCCATGCTGCCGATCTCGGCGAGGAGGAGGTCTCCTTCGATGTGCCGCTGGCCAACGTCGCCGCGATCGCTCATCTGCTCGGCCGCGGCTACCACATGGACCCGTTCGTGATGCACCTGCTGGTGGACACGCCCGAGCCGCTCATCGC